>JBBSVL010000331.1:0-3373 GCA_038233595.1 Propionibacteriales bacterium
ATGAACGGGTCCGGGTGCCCCAGCCCGGCGGCGAAGTCGGCCACGGCGTTGCCCAGCACGGCCAGCACGTAGCCGCCGTTGACACCCCCGCCGACCACCCACCCGGCACCCAGCTCGGCGGCGTACTCACCCGCGGCCGACCGGTGCACCGCGATGTCGCGGTCGAACTCGGCAGCCATGAGCGGCACTCTAGACGGGCCTCCCGGGGGCGCCACGCATGGTCGGGTAGCGTCGTGGTGACTGCGCACCACCTGTACCCACTCTCTTGGGGAGAACGCACGTGCCGAGCAACCGAACCGCCAGGTCCGTTGCAGCGTTGGCTGTTGCGGTGCTTGCGGCCACCTCGGTGGCTGCCTGCGGCGGCAGCAGCAGCAGCAGCAAGGGACAGCCGGCGGTGGCGACGACCGCGCCGCGCGAGTCCTTCCCTGCCACGACGCAGCCGCCGGCCACCGCCCCGGGCGACATCTCCACGACCACGACCAGCAGCGCCCTACCGGTGCCGACGAACGGCCCCACCGAGGTCGCGCACTTCCCGGTGCCCGACGGGGTCAAGGTCAAGGGCCCCGGCGCACAGGACAAGTCCTGGCAGTTCGACATCACCACCAAGGACACCAAGTCGGTGCTGGCGTTCTACCGCAAGGCACTGGCCGACGCGGGCTACCAGGTGCGGAACGACGTCAACGTGACGATCGGCATCGAGAAGGTGCACTACGACATCCAGTTCAGCGGCCCGGCCACCGGCTACATCGTGGCGGACCCCAGCCAGAACGACGTGTTCGTGCTGGTGCAGTCGCTGCCGACCTCCCGCTGATCAGGCGTAACCGGCGTTCGTCCCCCAGGAGGCCGATCGCGCGTGCGGTGTGGTGACCGTGCAGCGGGTGCCGGTGAAGTTCGTGGGCATGCACTTGTTGCAGTGGATGCACAGCGACGGGGTCCGCGCGTCCTCGGTGAGCCGGTTGACCAGGTCGGGCTCACGCAGCAGGGCCCGCGCCATCGCGACGTACTCGAACCCCTCGACCATCGCCCGGTCCATCGTCTCCCTGGTGGTGACCCCGCCGAGCAGGATCATCGGCAGTCCCACCTCGGCGCGCACCTGGCGCGCGTCGTCGAGCAGGAACAGGTCTCGGTAGGGGTAGCTGCGGATGAACCGCTTCCCCACCAGGCGTACGCCGGTGCGTGCCGGCTGGGGCATCACCGCAGCGAACTCGCGCACCGGGGCCGCGCCCCGGAACAGGTACATCGGGTTCAGCAACGAGCTGCCGGCGGTCATCTCGAGCGCGTCGACGGTGCCGTCGCGCTCGACCCACTGCGCGGTCTGGATCGCCTCCTCGAGAGTGATCCCGTCGCGCACCCCGTCGCTCATGTTCAGCTTGGTCAGCACCGCGATCCGGTCACCGACGGCGTCACGTACGGCGCGCAGGATGCCGAGTGCGACCTTGGCGCGGTTGGCCAGGCTGCCGCCGTACTCGTCGTTGCGCTTGTTCAGCCTGGGACTCAGGAACGCGCTGGCCAGGTAGCTGTGCCCGAGGTGCACCTCCACGGCGTCGAAGCCGGTCTCCACGGCACGCCGGGCAGCGTCGGCGTGCGCCTCGGTGACCCGCTCGACGTCGGCCCGCGTCGCCGCGCGGGCGAACTGCATCGCGTGAGCCTGGAAGAACCTCATCGGTGCCAGCGCCCGGACCCCGTTCGCGCGACCGTCCGCCACCGGACCGGCATGGCCGATCTGTGCTGAGACCGCGGCGCCCTCGGCGTGGACCGCGTCGGTGAGCCGACGCAGCCCGGGCATTGCCGCGTCTGTCCACTGCAGCTGGTGCGGCTCGGTGCGGCCCTCGGGTGCGACCGCACAGTAGGCGACCGTGGTCATCCCGACGCCGCCGCGGGCATAACCGACGTGGAAGTCGACCAGGTCCGTGGTGACCAACGACCGGTGGCTGAGGCCTTCGTACGTCGCCGCCTTGAGCACCCGGTTGCGCAGCGGAACCGGCCCGAGCGACGCCGCTTCTAGAACGTGTTCCACTCCTGAAGCCTAACCGCGGGCTTCCCCGCGCACCGAACGCATCGGCGCGACCTCGGTCCAGCCCAGGCTGCGGTAGAGGCCGGCACCCTCGGCGGTGGCGACCAGCAGACCGGTGCCGGCTCCACGTTCGGTGGCGGCACGGCCGAGCTCGGTCATCACCCAGCCGGCCAGACCGCGGCGGCGGTACGCCGGGAGGGTCTCCACCATGTCGTAGCCGGCATCCCGCCCGACCATTCCGAGAGTGCCCTCGGTGACGACGCGACCCTCGGCGACCAGTCGGACGGTGAGCCGGTCACCGTCGTCCACGCGGTCGACGTCGAAGCCGGTCAGGTCCACCGCGCTCGACAACAGCTGCGCCTCGTGGCGCAGCACCATGAGGGTCTCGTCGTCCCGGTCGAGGCGCGCGCCGGGCGGCACGACGTACTCCTCGCGCAGGTGCGACACCACGCTCAGCATCGCCGTCGGGTCGTCCTTGACCTGCCCGACCAAGCTGAGCCAGGTTGCCCGGTCGGGCTCGGCGCAGACGATCTCGGTGGCCCGCGAGGCCGCTGCGACGTACACCTTCGGCCAGCCGGCGACCTCGCCGAGCTCAACGCAACGGGTGCGCGCCCAGGCAGCCGCCCAGCGACGGGTGAGGTCCTCGACCGGGCTCACCGGTGACTCAGACGTACGTCGTGACCTCGCCGGTCAGCATGGTTACCCCGCCGGTTGCGAAGCCGCCTACGTCGTTGGCGGCGGCCTGACCCTCCTTGCTGGCCAACCCGGCCCCGAACGCAGCCTGGTCGTCGAAGGTGAGCGTCGCGACCAGGTACTCCGCCGGCGGGTTCCCCTCGGGATCCGGACCCGGCCGCGAGACGGTGAAGCTGCGCAGCCCAGGGATCTGGCTGGCAAGCGGCGCATGGGTGGACTCGTAGTGCTCATCGAACGCGTTCGGGTCATCGGGCTGGTGGTAGACGACGGTGAGCTGGAAGGTCATGGCTCAATGTCCCGCGAATCAGCCCCCGCGACAAGAGTGGCGACCAAGGCAGAACCTCGGACCTGAGGTGTGCTCCCGGGGTCAGCCCCCGTCGCCCCGGAGCTGGACCCCCGGCTCGACGTCCCCATCGACGTACACCCATCGGCCCCGCCGCCGGGTGAAGCGGCTGGTCTCGTGCAGGGAGCGCTCCCCACCCGGGTCGCGGGAACGGGCGATGAACTCGACCGTGCTGGTGTCCTCACCGATGCCGCCACCGTCCACGGCGAGGATCTCCAGTCCCAGCCAGGTGTCGGTCCCGGGTGAGACGTCGGCCGGTCGGGTGCGTGGATGCCAGGTCCGGAACACATAGTCGGACAGGCCCAAGGCGAAGGCCGAGTAGC
>JBBSVL010000332.1:0-3359 GCA_038233595.1 Propionibacteriales bacterium
GACGAACTCGTGTCGGGCAGATCCCATGACCGTCAGCGGGCAGTTTTCATGGCCGCTACCGGGCAGCTACATGACCGCCTCCGGGCAGTTTCCCGTGTCCGCTGTCATCCCCTTACCGTCAATGTATGGCGATGGCCTTGCCCGCCACGGTGGGGTCAGCACCCCAAGCCTGGCGGCTCGCACAGCCAGTGCGCCGCACCAAGCAGAGGTCCAGGACGTGGGAGGAAGCACTATGGGGTCGAGTATCAAGCGGCTTTTTGACGACGAACTCTCGCTGAGCGACGTGCTACGAGAACACAAGGTGCGTGTCGACGGTGAGATTAGTTCGCTCGAGCCTTCAGCACTGACGGGTAGCCGGGAGCAGTCACTCATCGATCGGCTGTCGTACAAACCAGCGCGGCTGCGGCGTGAAGGGGCTGAGGTGCACTCAGAAGCAGTCGGCTCCAGCGTCGGGGTCACGCTTCGGATCCCGTTCGACGGAAACCCGGACGTGTTCCGGCACCGTCCAGTGAACGGCGTGCCAACGCTTGAGGCCCGGATGCACGATGGCTCAGGCTTCTAGTCCGACGACCCAGACGAGCAGCCCTGTGTGGCCTTCGAGCGGCTCTTTGCCAGTGATGTCCCGGCCGAGGACGTCCGAGAGTGGGCAAGCGGGGTCGCGGACCAGCTCGAGGAGATCTTGGGCGAAAGCCGATCACTCATCGACGCCTTCAATGCGAAACTCGCGCCGAGCATCAGTGACGCTTTGGCTCGTCGTGACGGGGCCCTGTCAATGGCCAAACTCAGGTCCCCGCTGGTGGCCATGTGAAAGTCCCCACCCCTTGCGGTGATGTTCAGGTGCTGGGGCGGCCTCCTGTCCGGGTTTTGGCGTCGCGCATCCGGTAGGACTGGCCGGTGGTAACCACGGTGGTGGCGTGGTGCAGGAGCCGGTCCAGGAGGCTGACGGCGGTGGTGTGCTCGGGCAGGAACCGGCCCCAGTCCTCGAAGGACCAGTGGGAGGCGATGCCGAGGGATCGGCGTTCGTAGGCGGCGGCGACGAGGCGGAACAGCAGCTGGGTCCCGGTGTCGTCCAGGGGGGCGAACCCGACCTCGTCGATGAGGATGACGTCGTGGCGCAGAAGGGTTTCGATGGACTTGCCGACGCTGTTGTCAGCGAGCCCTCGATAGAGGGCCTCAACGAGGTCGGCTGCGGCGGCGTACTTGACCTTGTATCCCGCAGTCACGGCGGCGTGGCCGAGGGCGATGAGGGTGTGCGACTTCCCGGTGCCGGCCGGCCCGATGAGGGCGAGGTTCTCCCGGGCGGGGATCCACTCGAGCGAGGTCAGGTAGGCCCAGGTCGGTGGTGGGATCGAGGACGACGCGACGTCGAACTCCTCGAGGGTCTTGGTCACGGGAAACGTGGCGGCCTTGAGTCGGGCGGCGGTGTTCGAGGCGTCGCGGGAGGCGACCTCGGCCTCGACGAGGGTCCGCAGCACTTCTTCGGGCGCCCACCGTTGGGTCTTCGCGGTCAGCAGCAGCTCGGGAGCGAGCTGGCGCATCGTGGACAGCTTGAGCCGGCGTAGCCCAGCGGCGAGGTCGGCGGGCAACTCGGGCGGAGTCTTCGCGGTCACGACGACACCTCCACTTGGCCGGGAACCGTTGCCACGGTGGGTGGTTCGAGGGCGTAGTCGCTCAAGGGTCGGCCCGAGCTGACGGGCAGGTCGATGACGAGCGCGTCGCCGGCCGTGCGGGGGTGGGGGGTCCCGGTGCCCGCGGCGAGGATGGACCGCACGTCCGCGGCGCGCCACCGCCCGAACGCGGTGGCCCGCTCGAGCGCGGCGATGAACACGGCCTCGCCGTGGGCGGCGGCCATCGTGTTCAGCTCAGCCAGCTCGGGTCCAAGGCGGGTGTGCCCGGCTGCGGCAGCACCGGTGATGAACGCCTCCGCGGCGGGTCCGAGCGCGCAGAACTGTTTCTCCGCAGCCGATTTCGCCCGTACCGAGCGGCGGGGCGCCAGGCGCGGGCCGCCGTAGTGGGCGTCGAGGATCGAGGCCTCCCCCGGGGCGACGAGCGGGTGCTGCGCGTGCACCTCGCCCGTGGCGGGGTCAAGGATGGACACGTGCGGGCCGTCGGCCACGACCGCGACAATGGCCCCCCGCAGGACGCTCGGAACGGAGTACCTGGCGGATCCGAGCCGGATGGTGGACAGCTTGTCGACCTTGCGGGTCACCGGCGCCGGCCCGATGCTCGGACGCAGCGACGGCAACGGACTCAGCAGCTCCCGCTCCCGGACCAGCCGCTTGGCCGGGACCGCGCACGTTTCACTATGCACGGCCGCGTTGACCTGCTCACACCACTCGGCGGCCCGCTCGTTCGCAGCCGGTAGGTCAGCCAACACCATTGCGGTGACGGCTGATTCGTCGATCGACCCGCCGTCGTGCCCCTGGTGCAGGGCGTGTTCCAGCATCAGTGGCCGCAGCAGGTCGTCCTTGCCGTACCCCACGAGGTTCTCGACCACACCCTTGGACTCCGGGTCGTGCGCCTCACAGAAGTCCGGTCGGAACCGGTAGTGGGTAGCGAACCGCACCAGGTCCGGGGTCGGCACGACCCGGTTGGCCACGACCCCGCCCTTGAGGCAGCCCATCCGGTCGGTCAGAACCACCGCCGGGACCCCGCCGAGGACCTCGAAGCACTCCGCGAGCAGCCGCAGCGTCGTGTCCTGCTTCTCGTCAGCGGCGAACCGCACGAACCGCACTCGCGACCACGCGAGCACCGCACAGAACACGTGGACCCCGGCGATGACGCCCCAGTCGATGACCAGGTGCTCACCCGGAGCCCACACCGCCGGGCGTCGGGCATGGCTGTTCACCCGCCGGTAGCGGCGTCTCTCCTGCGCGACCAGGCGCCGGAAGTTGCGGTCCGACCCGGCGTACCCCGCCGCCCGCGCCTTCGGCAGCAGCCGCTTCGCGCTGACCCGGCCCTTCCCGGCCGTCACCGCGTCCGTGACCAGGACCCGGACGACCTCGTAGTTGCTCAGGCGCGGCGCCCGTGCCGGGGGCTGCTCACCGGCTGCCTTGGCAGCGGTCCGCTCGATGACGCGCTTGACAGTCTTGTGGGTGGTGCCGCAGATCTCCGCAGCGCCACGGTAGGAGCCCACCAGCTGGTAGGCGGCAACAATGTCCATCTCTTCCCTCATGCTCTTCAATGGAGCTCTCCCTGGGCGGTGGCAGTGACTGGCTTCGACACCGCCACCGTCCACCGCTCAGGGGCTCACGCTCCGGATCGACACGACTCCTCGAGCAAGGGGTGGGGACTTCTACTTGGCCACCAGCGGGGACCTCACCTGGCCACCAATGGGGACTTTCTCATGGCCATGGACA
>JBBSVL010000333.1:0-3329 GCA_038233595.1 Propionibacteriales bacterium
TCGCCGTACAGCCTGCTGGCGGAGTTCGCGGACAGTGCCCTGGTGGCGCTCGAGGTGGACCACCTCGACCCCGAGCACGACCACGGCTGGAGTGTCGTGGCCCACGGCAGGTGTGTCGTCATCGAAGACCCTCAGGAGGTCGCACACGTCAACGAGGTCGGGGCGCCGCAGCCCTGGGCCGCAGGCTCCCGGAACCTGTACCTGCGGTTGCGGTGGACCCAGATCTCCGGTCGCAAGCTGGGACTGCACTGGGATCCCCTGAGTGACCCGCCCGCGCGGCCTGTCACCGCAGGCAGGTCGTCCGGAGCGCCCGGGTGACCGATGGCGTCGCTGCCGACGTACTTCTCTCGGACGGTTCGGTGGCGATCATCCGGGCGCTGCGAGCCCAGGACCGTTCCGGACTGGAGGAGCTGCACGCGAAGGCTTCCGACGTGAGCGTCCGGATGCGCTTCTTCACTGCCAGCCGCACGGCCGGTCCGGACTACGTGGCGCACGTCTTCTCGGGGAGCCCGGACCTCGCTCTGGCGCTGGTGGCGACATTGCACGGCGAGATCGTCGCCACCGCGACCGCGGAGCGTAGCGGCCCGGACACGGCCGAGATCGCGTTCCTGGTCAGCGACGCCGCGCGCGGGCACGGCCTGGGAACCCTGCTCCTCGAGCACCTAGCCTTCGCGGGTCATCAACAAGGCATCGTGCACTTCGTGGCCGAGGTGCTCCTCGAGAACCGCTCGATGCTCGGCGTCTTCATCGCCGCGGGCTTCGAGGCCACGAGGCAGACCGAGTCAGGCGTAGTGACGGTGCAGATGAGCACCGCAGTCTCCGTCAGGGCGCAGTCCGCCGCGGACGACCGGGAGAGCGAGTCTGAAGCGCGGTCTCTGGCTCCGCTGCTCCATCCCGCCTCGGTTGCCGTCCTCGGGGTACGACGAGACGGAACCGGCACCGGCAGCGCCGTGCTCAGCTCGATCCGCAACGGCGGGTTCACCGGTCAGCTGTACGTCGTGCACCCGGAGGCGACCGAGATCGACGGTCTCGCGGTACACCGGCGGCTCGTCGACATCCCCGGCCACGTCGACATCGTGGTGCTCGCCGTGCCGGCTCCGCGAGTGATCGACGCCATGCTCGACGCCGTCGCCGCCAAGGTCTCCTGCGTCGTGGTGATCTCCTCCGGGTTCGCGGAGATGGGCGCGGGCGGCGTCGTCGCGCAGCATCGGCTCCAGCGGCTGGCCCGCGACCACAGCATCCGGCTGGTGGGACCCAACTGCCTCGGCGTGATGGTCAACGACCCGGAGATCCGGCTGAACGCCACCTTCACCAGCGTCGTACCGTCCACCGGTGGCCTCGCGATCGCCTCGCAGTCCGGCGGAGTCGGCATCGCCCTCCTCGACCTGGCCGAACAGCTCGGCCTGGGGGTGCAGTCGTTCGTCTCCCTGGGCAACAAGGCCGACGTCTCCGGCAACGACCTGCTCGCCGCCTGGCTCCACGATCCGCGCGTGAGCGCAGCGGCTCTCTACCTGGAGTCCTTCGGCAACGCGCTGAAGTTCGCAAGGGTGGCCCGACGGTTCACCGAGCACAAGCCGCTGCTGGGCGTCGTGGGCGGCAGCTCGGCCGGAGGCCGACGAGCCGGCGCCTCGCACACGGCGGCCGCAGCCACCGCGGCCGTCGGCGTCGGGGCCCTCTTCGCCCAGGCCGGCGTGGTGGCCTGCCATGACGCCCATGACCTGGCCCGCACCGCACTCGTGCTCACCCAGCAGCCGCTGCCCAGGGGACGCCGCGTCGGGATCGTCAGCAACGCCGGGGGTCTGGGTGTTCTCGCGGCCGACTCAGCCGAGCGGGTCGGCCTGGTGGTCCCCGAGCTGTCTGCGGCCCTCGCCACGCAGATCAGCGCGAGCGTGACCGGGACCGTGGGGCTCAGCAACCCCGTGGACCTCGGGGCCGGAGTCTCCGAGCGCGACTTCGCCGCGGCGCTCAGCCCCCTGCTCACCTCCACCGAGATCGACGCCCTCGTGGTCCTGCTCGTCGGCACCAGCTTTGCCGGCGGGGGGTCGCTGCTGACCCCGCTCGCCGAGCTGCGGGCGAGTGCCCCGGACAAGCCTGTCCTGCTGGTCACCTACGGACCGATGACGACCCAGCCGATGGTCGAGGCGAACGTGACCGTCCTGGACTCCGCGCAGTCCGCCCTGGAGGCGCTGGCACATGCCGCGACGTACGCCGAGTGGCTCCGGGTCCCTCGGGCAGAACTCCCGACGCCTGAGCCGGCTCGCGCCGCGGCTGCATTCGGTACGGCGCAGGACCTGGTCGCCTCGGCGTCGGACCACGACGGGTGGGTCGTACCAGAGAGCGTGGCCGAGCTGCTCGCGCCGTACGACCTTGCGCCGGTCGGTCGGTCCCATCACGATCCTCGCGACGCTGCGGCATCGGCGACTGCGTTGGGGTACCCGGTCGCCGTGAAAGTGGCGGACCCGCAGATCCTGCACAAGTCGGACCGTGGCCTGGTCAAGGTGGGACTGCGCTCCGAAGCCGAGGTGACCGCTGCGATCGAGGCCTTCGGAGTCGAGCTGGGGACCTCCGACGTCCCGGTCCTCGTCCAGCCCATGCTGGACGGCATCGAGGTGGCACTCGGCATGGTGCGTGACGACACCTTCGGTCCGCTGGTGATGGTGGCAGCGGGAGGCGTCGCCATCGACGTCTGGGACGACCGGGTGTTCCTGCTGCCCCCGGTGAGTGAGCGCGATGCGGGTCGCGCGCTCCGCACGCTGCGGATCTGGCCGCTGTTGGCGGGCCACCGCGGGCGGCCGCCGGCCGACATCGCCGGCCTCGAGCGTCGACTCGTGTCGCTCGGCCAGCTCGGGACCGACGTCCCTCAGGTCGCTGAGCTCGACCTCAACCCGGTCATGGTCGGTGCTGACCACGTCTCGGTCGTCGACGCGAAGGTGCGCGTGTCGACGCCTCCAGCCCTCGATGCAGGCATCCCCCGACGGCTCCGGCCGACCCCGTGACGGTCGGCGCCCGTCGTCAGGCCCTCGGAGTCCGCCCGGGGTCGAGCAGCCTTGAGGCCAGCACAGCAGCCTGGGTACGCCGTTCCAGCCCCAGCTTGGCGAGGATGCTGGAGACGTAGTTCTTGACCGTCTTCTCGGCCAGGAACATCTGCTCCCCGATCTGCCGGTTGGTCAGCCCCTCCGCGATGTGGGCCAAGAGCTTGAGCTCCTGCTCGGTCAGGCCGGCGAGCTCGGGCGCCTCCGAGGGTCCGTTGCGGACCCGTTCGAGCACCCGTGCCGTCAGAGCGGGGTCGATGAGCGAGCCACCGTCGGCCACATGTCGTACGGCGGAGA
>JBBSVL010000334.1:0-3295 GCA_038233595.1 Propionibacteriales bacterium
CGTCGGCGGCGCGCGCGTGCGGAGCCGCGGCGTCGAGGTCGGTGTGGATGGCGACCGTACGGACGCCGAGCGTCGAGGCGGACCGCATCACGCGCAGGGCGATCTCGCCGCGGTTGGCGACCAGCAGGGTTCTCATCGGGGTCACATCCTGAAGATGCCGTAGGAGGGCTCTGGAACAGGGGCATGCGCGGCGACGCACAGGCCCATGCCGAGCACCCGCCGGGTGTCCAGCGGGTCGATGACGCCGTCGTCCCACAGTCGGGCGGTGGAGTAGTACGGCGATCCCTGCGCCTCGTACTGGTCCCGGATCGGGGCCTTGAACGACTCCTCGTCCTCGGCCGACCACTCGCCGCCCTTCGCCTCGAGGGCGTCCCGGCGGACGGTGGCCAGGACGGATGCGGCCTGCTCGCCACCCATCACCGAGATCCGGGCGTTGGGCCACATCCACAGGAACCGCGGGTCGTAGGCGCGGCCACACATGCCGTAGTTGCCGGCGCCGTAGGAGCCGCCGATCACGACCGTGAACTTCGGGACCACCGAGCAGGCGACCGCAGTGACCAGCTTGGCGCCGTCCCGAGCGATGCCGCCGCTCTCGTACTCCCGGCCGACCATGAAGCCGGCGATGTTCTGTAGGAAGACCAGGGGGATCTTGCGCTGGTTGCACAGCTCGATGAAGTGGGCACCCTTGAGTGCCGACTCGCTGAACAGGATGCCGTTGTTGGCGATGATCCCGACCCGGTGTCCCCAGATCTCCGCGAAGCCGCAGACCAGGGTCTCGCCGTAGAGCTTCTTGAACTCGTGGAACCGGCTGCCGTCGACGAGCCGGTCGATCACCTCGCGGACGTCGTACGGCGTGCGGGTGTCGACCGGGACCACGTCGTACAGGGTGGCCGGGTCGACCGTCGGCTCCTCCACCTCCGCGACAAGCGCTTGCGCTGAGGAGGCGAGGCGCGAGGCGTCTCGAAGGGTCGCCACGATCGACCGGACGATCGCCAGCGCATGGGCGTCGTCGTCGGCGAGGTGGTCGACAACCCCCGACCTGCGGGCGTGGACGTCCCCGCCGCCGAGCTCCTCGGCGCTCACCACCTCGCCGGTTGCTGCCTTCACCAGCGGAGGGCCGCCCAGGAAGATCGTGCCCTGCTCCTTGACGATCACCGACTCGTCGGACATCGCGGGGACGTAGGCACCGCCTGCGGTGCACGACCCCATCACTGCGGCGATCTGCGGGATGCCTGCGGCCGACAGGTTGGCTTGGTTGAAGAAGATCCGGCCGAAGTGCTCCTTGTCGGGGAACACCTCGTCCTGCATCGGCAGGAACGCCCCGCCGGAGTCCACGAGGTAGATGCAGGGCAGTCGGTTCTGCCGGGCGACCTCCTGTGCGCGCAGGTGCTTCTTCACCGTGATCGGGTAGTAGGTGCCGCCCTTCACCGTCGCGTCGTTGGCGACGACCACACACTCCTGGCCGCTGACCCGGCCGATCCCCGTGACCACGCCCGCACTCGGCACTGTGTCCCCGGCTGTGCTGTCACGGCCCTCGCTGCCGTACATCCCGGTGGCGGCCAGTGCGCTCAGCTCCAGGAACGGGCTGCCGGGGTCAAGCAGCGCATCGATCCGGTCTCGGACCAACATCTTGTCGCGGTCGGTGTGCTTCTTGCGAGCCGACTCGGAACCGCCGAGTCGTACGACGACCAGTCGCTCGTGGAGCTCGTCGACCAGAGCCTTCATGTCCGATGCCACGCGGCCGTCCTCTCGGTCGAACCTGTAGTTAATGACCGTTAACCATGCTACTCGCCCCCCGTTCCTTCCGCGAGACCAGCAACCGAGATCAGTTAACGAGCGCTAACCTGGTTCGGTGACCAGGCGTGAGGAGATCCTCGACGAAGCCGCGAGACTCTTCGCCGCGAGAGGTTTCCACGGCGTCTCGATCGCCGAGCTGGGCGCGGCCTGCGGGATCTCCGGGCCGGCGCTCTACAAGCACTTCGCGGGCAAGGAGGCGATCCTCGCCGAGATGCTGGTGCAGATCAGTGAGGACCTGCTCGCCGAGGGCCGGCGCCGAGTCCGCCGGGCGTCCGGCGTGGACGACTCGCTCAACGCGCTGGTCGATTGGCACGTCAGTTTCGCGCTCGCGCACCGCGAGCTGATTGTGGTCCAGGACCGGGACTGGTCTGCGCTGCCGGCGAACGCCCAGGAGCAGGTCCGCGAGCTGCAACG
This sequence comes from Propionibacteriales bacterium, assembly GCA_038233595.1. Classification (GTDB taxonomy): domain Bacteria; phylum Actinomycetota; class Actinomycetes; order Propionibacteriales; family Nocardioidaceae; genus Marmoricola. The sequence goes on from JBBSVL010000334.1 coordinate 2,212, forward strand.
CAGGTATGTCGAGCTGTGGGTGCGCGTCCTGCGCGGCGTCCGCAAGGACCTGCGCGCCCCCGAAGCACGCGCGATGGTGCATGCGACGTTCGGCCTGCTCAACTCCACCCCGCACAGCGCGCTGCTCGGCGACGAGGAGATGCGCGGAGTCCTGAGCCGGATGGGCCGCGCCTCGCTCCTGGCCTGAGGGGTGGGCGTGGAGCTGCCGTCGATCACCGCCGACTCCCGGGACGGGGCCGGCTGGGAGGTCTATCCTTCGCTCATGGGAGCCGGGTTGACGACCGCGTCGTTAGTCGTCCTGGTCGGCGTGCTGGTCTGGCTGGCCTGGAGCGCACGAGGTCTGCGGATGGCCGTCGAGCTCCCGCTCCTGGCCACCAGCCTCGACCTCGATCCCTGGCTGTTCCAGCTCCTCGGCACCGTCACCGGCGCGACGCTCACGGACGCGTCGTACGGTCGCTACACGCTGTCCGTCCGCCGGGTGCCGGGATGGGCGCTGGTCGCGATGATCCTGACCTTCCCGTTCGGGCTGGTCTTCCTGCTGGTGCGTAGGCCGCACGACCACCTGCACCTCGCGGTCGTCCCGCGAGACGGCGGCCAGGCACTCCGGATCACCGGCGTGACGGACGCACGGGTCTGGCGTCGCACCTGCCGCGCGCTTGCTCCGGTGCTGGCCCCGGCGGCGGCGATGCCGGCCGCAGCCGACCTGCGCCACTAGGCATGCCTCTGGCCCCGCTCTTGGGCCGGGGGCGGGCTTTCGGGCTGGTCGTTGCTCTGCGACCGAGGTCGAGACCGGTTACCCGTCGGGTGGCTGCGGATCTGGTGGTGGTGGCTGTTGGTCGCGGCTGACGTCGAGGGTGCCTTGGTGGTCGCGGAGGAACTGGTAGCCGTGTGGGCTGGTCCACAGGTAGGTCCCGCGTTCGACCACGGTGTACTTCCAGTCCGAGTGTGTCTTGAGCCGGTGGTGTCGTCGGCACAGCGGGGCGATGTTGCACGAACACGGCGACCCTGCCCAAGGCGTATTCGCGGGCGTGGTCACAGTCCGCGCGGTGCCGGTCGGGTTCGAGCCGCCGGGCGGGGCGGGTGC
>JBBSVL010000335.1:0-3288 GCA_038233595.1 Propionibacteriales bacterium
GATGCCCGGCCCATGACCATAGCCTGCGAGCGCCTCCAGCACCGTGCTGGTCTGCCTGCCGGTCTCCGGGTCGAGATCGACCACCGCACAACGCGGGATCGTCGCCTGCAGCTCCACCGTGGCTCCGCCCAGGGTAAGCCTCGTACCCGCGGGCCAGGTGTCCACGCTGCGGTCGGTGTCGAGGGTCACGGTCGCCCGGAAGCGGGCGGCCTGGACGCTCAGCCGCTCGCCGCTCCGGGCTGCGAGATCCGTCAACGCGCCGGTGGTCACCAGCGAGACCGAGCCGCCGTACACCACCTCGCCTGCGTCGGCTCGCGCCAGCCGCACCGGTCGGCCGAGGTAGTCACCCAGCGCCTCGGCGTGCGGCCCGGTCTGGAGCCGGAGCGTCGCGCTGCGACCCCAGTAGTCGGCGACCAGCGCGGGCCCGGTGTCGCAAGGGGCGGCCTCGAGCGTCGTGCCGTCCGGGAGCACGATGCCCAACGTGTGCCCGTCCCATGCCGAACGAACCGCGATCAGGGACGGGTTCTCCACAGTTCGGAGCACCCGGCGGCGCTCCAGGTCGACCAGGCAGAAGACCCGGTCACCGACCGGGCCCGCGGCTGCCAGCACCACCTCGTCGAGGGTGTTGTGGTGCGTCCCCTTCAGTGGGGTGAAGCCGATCCGGGAGACGTGCACGCCCTGCACTCTGGCACGGCCGCGGGTCGGGTCAGCCGCCGACAGGAAGTGTCTGGACCAGCTCGTGCCGGGGCTGCCGCCGAGGACCCTCCCCGAGGTGCGAGCCGACCAGGGAGACCTCGTCCACCTGCCATGGTGGCCCGCGGTAGGCGTCCAGCAGCCGTACCCAGCTGGACAGCTCCGTCGGGCGGCCGCAGCGGGCGAGCGTCAGGTGCGGACGGAACCGCTGCCCGTCCACCTCGAGGCCGGACGTGGTGGCCGCGGTCCGGCAGCCGGCGGCGAGCCGGTCCAGCTCGGTGGCGGCTTCGGAAGACAGGTCGAGCCCGGCGTAGAACACCCTGCCGCGGGCCGGGTCGGGAAACGCTCCACCGCCCGCGACCACCGCCTCGAAGGTGGTACGACGCTGTGCCGCGTGCGCCAGCCGGTCGACCAGGTCGTCGAGCCGGTGGTCGGGAACCTCGGCCAGGAACGCCAGGGTCAGATGGATCTGGTCGACCGCGGTCCACCGGAACGGCCCGGCTTCTCGTCGTACGGTGAGGAACTCGTCGAGATCCTCGATCACCTGCTCCGGCGGCCGCACTGCCACGAACATCCGCATCGGGCCATCCAACCGCAGGTCGCAACGAAGCGCTCGAGGGTTGTCCACAGGTCGGCGAGCCCGGTTGCAGCACCGTCGGTGGATGCCCCGAGACTGGACAGATGGGCAAGAACAACCGTGAGCGTCGGGCAGCGAGGAAGCGTGACCGGGGCCGGACCCGGCCGGCGACGCAAGCGCGTGCGACCGACGTACCTCCGTTCCTCGCCGAACCGGACCCGCTCGCCTACCTCGAGGAGGTCCGCAAGCTGGTCGACTACACGTCCTGGTGCGTGGTCGAGTCGCCCACGTCAGCGGGTCCCCTGATCGCCGAGCTGCAGACGCTCAGCCGGCAGGCGCAGGCGCACTTCCTGGATCCGGCAGAGGTCGTCAGCGAAGAGGTGATCGGCACCTTGGCCCGGAGCTGGGACGACGGGTGGCAGCCACTCGACATCGTGCACGTCGCACGACGCCGGGGGTCCGCCCGCGCAGCGGAATGGGTGACCGGGGCGATCCTGGCCGAGGCCGGGCGCTCAGGTGCGTTCACCCGCGCTCCACAGGCATGGGTGGACCAGCTGAGCTCGCTGGATGCCGGCCCCGCGCAGTCGGCTCCCGACCTGATCGACCGGGGTGGGCGTGCGGACGACGCGACCTGGGTTGCTGCCCTGGTCGCCCTTTGCCTGCTGCGACGACTCCCTCGCGCCGAGCCACTGATGCCGACGCCCTCGAGGTGGGACCGGCCTCGGCCCTCTGCGACCCGGTCCGCGAGCCGGCAGGCCAGCGACCCCAAGCTGCTGTCCCGGATCCGTGCCCTGCTGGCCAAGGCCGAGTCGACCGACTTCTCGGCCGAGGCGGAGGCCTACACGGCCAAGGCCCAGGACCTGATGACCCGGCACTCGGTCGACGAGGCGGTCCTGCACCAGGAGGCCGGCGACTCGGTCACGGTGGGCGGGCGCCGGGTGCACATAGACAACCCCTACGCGCCGGAGAAGGCCGACCTGCTCAACCAGGTGGCCCGCGCCAACCGGGTCAAGGCGATCTGGCACGAGTTCCCGTCCTTCATGAGCATCGTCGGTGTCCCGACCGACCTGGAGCAGGTCGAGATGCTGTTCACCTCGTTGTTGATCCAGGCCACCCGGGCGATGACCGAGGCCGGCCGGTCCTCGAGGGCCAACAGCGTCGACCGGTCGTCGTCCTTCCGCAGGGCGTTCCTGGTCGCCTACGCGACCCGCATCGGTCAGCGCCTCACGACGGCGACCGACGAGGCGGTCGCCTCCTACGGAAGCGCACTGGTGCCGGTGTTCGAGCGTCAGGCCAGGGCGGTCGACGAGGAGTACGAGCGCCTCTTCCCGCACGTGAAGGAGTCCCGGGCGGGTCGGTCGCTGAACCGGCGCGGCTGGGAGGCCGGCACAGCGGCGGCCGACCGCGCGGTGCTGCCCGCCGGGCAGGTCGAGGCCTGACTGCGGGGCAGCGGCAAGGTCGACGCCATGGGTCAGGACGGCGCGGAGAGACGGCGCGCCAGCCCGGATGCGCGCTGCACCTTGCGGGCCACCGCCGCACGCACCGACTCCTCGGTGCCGATCACGCGCACCTTCTCCTGGGCCCGCGTGACGGCGGTGTAGAAGAGCTCGTGGGTGAGCAGCGCGGAGTCCTGCGCAGGCATCACGACGCTGACCTGCTTGGCCTGTGAGCCCTGCGACTTGTGCACGGTCATCGCGTAGACGGTCTGCACGCCGGCCATCCGGGTGGTGGCGAACTCCTTGAGCCCGTCGGCGCCGGGTACGACCACGCGCAGCCGTCCGTCGACCAGTCGGATGGTGACCCCGATGTCGCCGTTGTAGAGGCCCTGGCCGTAGTCGTTCGCGGTCACCAGCACCGGACGGCCGGCGTACCACTCGTCGTAGTGCGTCACCCCCGTGCGCTCGGCGACCAAGCGTTCGACCTGACGGTTCCAGCCGCTGACGCCGTAGGGACCCTCCCGGTGGGCGCACAGCAGCCGGTGCTGGTCGAGCGCATCCACCGCAGCCTGCGCGTCCCCA
>JBBSVL010000336.1:0-3287 GCA_038233595.1 Propionibacteriales bacterium
ATCATGCTTCAGGGGCGCCCGACGTACTCCGTTGCCTACGACTCCGCATTGTCCGAGGACGACTCCACCCCCATGAAGGTGGTGCCAGGTTCGACGACGCGGCTGCAGTCGTCGGTGGGCCCGGCGAGCGTTGACCAGGAGCTGACACCCGGCGGCTGAACCCAGCTACGGCGCTTCGTCCGACACGTCGATCAGCACCTTGCCGACGACGGCGTCCTCGACGGCCTGGTGTGCCTGGGCTGCCTGCTCCAACGAGTAGTGGTGGAGCGGGAGCCCGTTCTCCTCACCGACACCGAAGGCTCCGTCAGCGATGGCGGCGTTGACGTCCTCGGCGGCTGCCCGGATCGCGTGCTCGCCCACGGTGTAGAGGAGCACGAACTGGAAGCGCGCGTTGGTAGAGAACGTCTCACGGACGTTGAGGGTGACCTCGTCGCCACCGTTGTTTGCGTAGATCGCGATCGTCCCGCGAGGGCGTACGACGGCCAGGTCGAGGCCGATGTTCTGGGCGGGTGCGACCTCGACCACGATGTCCACGCCGTCCGGGGCGAGCTCGTGGATCTCCGCCGCCGCGTCACCCTGCTTGTAGTTGACCGTGTGGTGGGCGCCGGCGGCGGTTGCCAGCGCGGACTTCTCGTCGCTGCTGATGGTGCTGAGAACCCTCGCGCCGGCCCAGACGGCCAGCTGGATGGCGGCGTTTCCGACCGCACCCGCGCCGCCGGCGACCAGGACCGTCGTGCCAGCCAGCGCCCCGGGGGAGAGCCGGTCGGGGCCGTCCTCTGAGGTGGTCAGGGCACGATGCGCGGTGATGGCCGGGACCCCGATGTTGGCGCCGAGGTCGAAGCCGGCGTCGTCATGCAACGAGAACACCCGGTCGGCCGGGACGACGGTCAGCTCCTGCGCCGTGCCCGTCGGACGCTGGTGCTGGGCGAGCAGCACCCAGACCCGGTCCCCGACGGACAGTCGCTCGACGCCGGACCCGACCGCGTCAACGACCCCGGCACCGTCCTGGTTGGGGACCACCTCCGGGAAGTCCAGAGCCGCTCCGGGAGACGCCCCCGTGCGCGACTTCCAGTCGGTGGGGTTGACCCCCGACCGGACGATCCGGACCCGGACCTCCCCGTCGCCGGGCTCCTGGGCCACCCGGTCGACGAGGTGCAGGACCGAGGCCGGCCCGTTCTCGGTGTAGACGACGGCGCGCACCGGGGCCTACTTGACCGCGAGGACGTCGAGGGTGCGGATGTCCGGGTCGGCGGCGAGCAGGTCCTCCCTGATCTTGCCGAGCGCCTCGGGGATCGGTCCGTTCAGGTGAGCCTGACGACCGTCCTCGCCCTCGAAGGTGTCGAAGATGCCGTACGTCGTGTCGCTGAGCTTGAAGGCGTACCAGGTGACGGTGCCCTGCTCCTCGGCTGCCAGTGCGCGGCCCTGCTCCAGGAAGGCAGCGAGCTCGTCGCCCTTGCCGGGCTTGGCCTCCAGCAGTGCCAGCAGTCCTCTGTCGATCGCCATGATGTGTCCTCTCGTGTCGGAGTGCGTTACGTCGTACCCGACGCTACGTGCAAGGTGTTCAGAGCACCTCTGTCGCCGTCTCGCCGGTGCGGTTCAACTGGGGGACAACACCGGGTAGTCCGTGTAGCCCTCCGCGCCGCCGCCGTAGAACGTGTCGGGGGTCGGCTCGTTGAGCTCGGCGCCGGTGCGCCAGCGCTCGACGAGGTCGGGGTTGGCGAGGAATGGGCGGCCCACGGCTACGAGGTCCGCGAGCCCCTCGTCGAGCACGGCCTCGACCTCCTTGAGCGTGGTGACCTCACCGAAGCCGGAGTTGAGCATCACCGGGCCGCCGAAGCGCTGCTTCAGGTCGGCAACAAGCTTGCTCCGCGGGTCGGCCAGGATGCTGAGGTAGGCCAGGCCGAGGTCGGTGATCCCGTCGACCAGCGACTCGTACGCCGCCACGGTGTCGGCCTCGTCCTCCTCCACGACGCCCTGGATGTTGTGGGCCGGAGAGATCCGGATGCCGACGCGATCGGCGCCGATGGCCTGGGCCACGGCCCGGGTGACCTCGACCGCGAGGCGGGCGCGGGCCTGAGGCGACCCGCCGTACTCGTCGGTGCGGGTGTTGGACGTCGGTGCGAGGAACTGGTGCAGCAGGTATCCGTTGGCCGCGTGCACCTCGACCCCGTCAAGTCCCGCTTCGATCGCGTTCTGGGCCGCCGTGACGTACTCCTCGACGATCCCGGGCAGCTCGTCGGTCTCCAGGGCGCGCGGCAGCACGTGGTCCCGCTGGCCGTCCGCGGTGACCATCTTGTTGGGTGCCCGGACCGCACTGGGAGCCACGGACCCGAGGCCACTCTTGTTGTCGGGGTGTGCGATCCGGCCGGCGTGCATGAGCTGCACCACGATGTGGCCGCCGTTCGCGTGCACCGCGTCGGCGACCCGGCTCCAACCGGCGATCTGCTCGGAGCTGTGCATCCCCGGGGTGTTCAGGTAGCCCTGACCGACCGCGCTGGGCTGGGTGCCCTCGCTGACGATCAGGCCGGCACCGGCGCGCTGGCCGTAGTACGTCGCGTTGAGCTCGCCGGGCGCCATGCCCGCGCCCGCGCGGTTACGGGTCAGTGGCGCCATCACGAAGGACTGGGGCAGGTTCCAGCGGCCGATACGGATGGGTTCGAATGCACGGGACACGAAGGCGGGCCTCTCGTCGAAGATTGGTTGATACTTCAACGTCAACCGATCGGTGCCGGAACTATTCCTCCCGCCAAACGCGGGTTGTCACCGCACCCACGTCCTGCGGCTCGCCTAGCCTGAGGCAGACATCGGGTGCGCGAACAGGCGTTCTCGCACACGGATCGTGACGAGGGGTCAGGGATGAGCGTCAGCGGGGGTGCCGAGGTGGTCGGTCCCGCTCGACCCACCGCTCGCGAGGTGGTGCCGTTCGTCGTCATCGTGCTGTTCGGGTTCGTCGTCAGCCTGCTCCCCCCCTACGACCGGGAGAGCTACGTCCCCTGGCTGGCGCTGCTGGTGCTGGCAGTGGCGACGTGCTTCGAGGCGCTGTCGCTCCGGCGGAGCACGCGGACCTGGGTCGACCCGGTGGCCCCATGGCTCTTCCTGGTGAGCGTCGCGATCCTGCGGGACGCGACGGGCGGTTCCGCGTCCGGCCTCGCTCTGCTGGTCGTGCTGCCGGCGCTGTGGGTGGCACTCTTCGGCACGCTCTCGGACCTTCTGGTGTGTGCCGTTCTGACGGTGCTGACCTTCATGGTCCCGGTCTGGCTGATCGGCGGCAGCCTCTACCCCACGAC
>JBBSVL010000337.1:0-3286 GCA_038233595.1 Propionibacteriales bacterium
GAGGCCGAACGGCAGGCCTCGACCCGTGGCCTGGAGCACACCGAGGTCTTCCCGCTGATGATGTTCGCGGTCTCCGGGATGATGATCTTCCCGGCCGCCAACGACCTGCTGACCATGTTCGTGGGCCTCGAGGTGCTCTCGTTGCCGCTCTACCTGCTCTGTGGGCTGGCCCGGCGCCGGCGGCTGCTGAGCCAGGAGGCGGCGCTGAAGTACTTCATGCTCGGGGCGTTCAGCTCCGGGTTCTTCGTCTACGGCATCGCGCTCGTCTACGGCTACTCCGGCTCGATGGGTTTCGCCCAGATTTCCGACGCCGTCTCCAGCCGCACGAGTGGTGGTGTCCTGCTGCTGGGCGGCATGGGTCTGATGGCGGTCGGGCTGCTGTTCAAGATCGGCGCCGCACCGTTCCACGCGTGGACCCCCGACGTCTACCAGGGCGCCCCGACCGCGGTGACCGGCTTCATGGCCGTGTGCACCAAGGTGGCCGCCTTCGGTGCCCTGCTGCGGCTCTTCTACGTCGCCTTCGGTGGCGCTCGTTGGGACTGGGTCCCGATGTTCTACGTGATCGCGATCCTGACCATGGTCGTCGGCTGCGTCGTGGCGCTGGCGCAGACCGATATCAAGCGGCTGCTGGCCTACTCCTCGATCGCCCACGCCGGGTTCGTCCTGGTCGGCTTCCTCGGTGCCCGCTCGCTGAACCTGATCGGCAAGGGCGACATCAGCGCCGTGCAGGCCGTGCTGTTCTACCTGGTCACCTACGGCTTCATGACGGTCGCCGCGTTCGCGGTGGTCACCGTGGTCCGTGACGCTGGCGGTGAGGCCAACGGCCTGTCCCGGTGGGCCGGGCTCGGGAAGGAGTCGCCGGTGGTGGCGGGGGTGTTCGCGTTCCTGCTCCTCGGCATGGCCGGCATCCCGCTGACCAGTGGCTTCACCGGCAAGTGGGCGGTCTTCACAGCGGCCTTGAGCGCCGGGGCGTGGCCGATCGTGATCGTGGCCGTGCTGCTCTCGGCGGTGGCAGCGGTCTTCTACATCCGGGTGATCGTGGTGATGTTCTTCTCCGAGCCGGTCGGGGAGGGGCCCACCGTGGCTGTTCCTTCGTTGCTGACCTCGTCGGTCATCGGCGTCGGAACGGCGATGACCCTGATCCTGGGCGTCATACCCGGTCCGCTGCTCGACCGGCTGGGTGAGGTCGCACAGTTCATTCGTTGAACCACGATGTTGGCGTCGGCCCCGGTGACGTAGTCTCGTCACCCCCGAACCAGAAGGCCCACCGAGTGACCGAGACCTTGCCCCTGCCCGTCCTCGACGGGGAGCTGGCGGAGCGGCTGCGTGCCCGCATGGACGAGGTGGAGGTCGCGCTCGCCGGGCACGCGGTCAGCGAGGCACCGTTCGTCACGGATGCTGCACGGCATCTGTTGGATGCCGGTGGAAAGCGCGTGCGGCCACTGCTCGTGCTGCTCGCCGCGGAGACCGGGTCGGCGACAGGCGGCCCGACCGGGAAGGTCGCGCAGGACGTCCTGGTGGCGGCCTGCGTCGTCGAGCTGACCCATCTCGCCTCCCTCTACCACGACGACGTGATGGACGAGGCGGCGCTTCGGCGTGGCGCCGAGTCGGCCAACGCCCGCTGGGACAACCACGTGGCGATCCTGACCGGCGACTTCCTGTTCGCCCGGGCCTCGGCGCTCACCTCACGTCTGGGCCGCGACGCCGTCGGCATCCAGGCGCAGACGTTCACCGAGCTGGTCGAGGGGCAGATCCTGGAGACGCTCGGGCCGGGTGAGGACGACGACCCGCTGGAGCACTACCTGCGCGTGGTAGCAGGCAAGACCGGCGCCCTGATCGCTACGTCTGCCCTGTACGGCGCCCGTTTCGCCGGTGCGCCCCTGGAGGTCGAGGAGGCGCTGACGGCGTACGGCGCCAAGGTGGGCGTGGCCTTCCAGCTCTCCGACGACATCCTCGACGTCGCCTCCGAGTCGGCCGAGTCCGGCAAGACACCGGGCACCGACCTGCGTGAAGGGGTGCCGACCCTGCCGGTGCTGTTCGCGCAGCGGTCCACCGACCCGGCCGACGTACGACTGCTCGAGCTGCTCGCCGGTGACCTCGACGACGACGACGCCCGCCATGCCGAGGCGCTGGCGCTGCTCCGGGCGCACCCGGCGATGGGCGACGCACGGGCCTACGTGGCCGGCCTGGCAGCAGAGGCGAAGGCCCTGCTCAAGGCTCTTCCCGAAGGCCCCGCCCGCGAGGCGCTCATCGCGTTCGCCGACGCCATCGCCGACCGGTCCACCTGACCCTCACCTGCTGCAGATCACCGACTGCGACGACCACTCGCACAGGCAGAACTCTTCCTGAAGGTCCGAGATGACTCAGTGGGCGACTTCTGCCTGTGCGAGTGGTCGTCAGAGGAAAACAGTCATCCTCAGATCGCGGCCGCCTCGGCGGCCCGCAGCAGCTGGCGCCGCCGGTGCCGCAGCGCGTCCACGGTGAAGATCACCAGCGCGATCCAGACCAGTCCGAACCCGCCCCACTTCACTGGAGTCATCGACTCGTGCACGATGGTGACGCCGATGACGAACTGGATGACCGGCGCAAGGTACTGCAGCAGCCCCAGCACAGTCATCGGCACCCGGATCGCGGCGCCGCCGAAGAAGATCAGCGGGATCGCGGTCGCCACGCCGGTGCTCACCAGAAGTGCGGTGTGACCGGCGCCGTACCCGAGGAAGTGGCCGTTGCCGGCGGCGCCCAGCCAGACCAGGTAGACCAGCGCGACCGGGGTCAGCACCATGGTCTCGAAGGTGAGGCTCTCGATCGCGCCGGCGTTGGCCTGCTTCTTGGCCAGGCCGTAGGTGCCGAAGGAGAACGCAAGGACCAGGGCGATCCAGGGCGGCTTGCCGTACTCGATGGTCAGCGCCACCACCGCCACGAACGCGATCCCGATCGCGGCCCACTGCCACGGCCGCATTCGTTCCTTGAGGATGAACACTCCCATCAGCACGGTCACCAGCGGGTTGATGAAGTAGCCGAGCGAGGTCTCGACGACCAGGCCGTGGTTGACGCCCCAGATGTAGGTGCCCCAGTTGATCGCCACCACCACGGAGGCGAGCACCAGCAGCCGGGCCGTGCGTGGACTTCGGAAGATCGCCCGGAGCTGGCTGGTACGGCGCAGCGCCACGACCAGCACCAGCATGGTGACCAGCGACCACGACACGCGGTGCGCCAGGATCTCGATCGCGCCGGCCGGCTTGAGCAACGGCCAGTAGAGCGGGAACAGCCCCCACAACCCGTAGGC
>JBBSVL010000338.1:0-3257 GCA_038233595.1 Propionibacteriales bacterium
CGCGTTCGGCCTCGCCGACGCGGTCTATGAGCCGGCAGCGTCCACGATCGGACGGCAGCTGGTTCGTACCAGCGACCTGGCGACCTACTCCGGGCTCGGCCAGACCCTGTCGCGAGTCGGCACCATGTGCGGCGCCGCCGTTGGCGGCTTCGTGGTGGCCGCATGGGGACTGGGCGGCAGCGCGATGGCCGACGCGGTGACGTTCATCGGTGTGGTGGCCTTCCTGGTGCTCCGGTTGCGGCCGCGCTACCCGATGCCGCGCGCCGAGCAGGAACCGGTCCTACGCAGCATCGGTCGCGGCTTCGGTCACCTGCGCGCGACCCCGCTGACCCGGACCCTGGTGATCGCGCTGTCCGGCCTGAACCTGTTCGTGGGGCCGGCGTTCGGTATCGGGCTGGCGATCCGTGCCCACCAGGAGGGCTGGGGAGCCCGTTCGGTCGGCATCTTCGTCGCGCTCTCCGCCGGTGGTGCCGCGGTCGGGTCACTGACGATGATCCGCTGGCGACCTCGCCACGAAGCCACCGCGGCCTTCGGCTTCCTGATGCTCCAGGGACTGGCGATTGCGGTCCTGGGCCTGGGTACGCCCGTGCTCACCGGCCTCGCCACCGCGGTCGTCGGGGCGACCGCCGGGGCGGCTTCCGTCCTGCTCAGTGCGGTGTTCATCGCGACGGTGGACGGCGCCTACCTGGGCCGGATGTCGGCGCTCCAGCGGCTGGGAGACGACGTGTTCATGCCCGGGGCGATGGTCGGCTTCGGTGCCTTGACCTCCGCCGCGTCCGTGGGCATCGCGTTCGCGGCGTACGGCGGGGCAATGGCGCTGCTGATGCTCTGGCCACTGTCGAACAGCGCGCTTCGCGGCCTCACCCTGCAGACGGTTGACGAGCAGTCGGGCTCAGTGAAGTGACTTGGCCTTCAGCTTCGTCCCCTGGGCCGCGTCGTGGCCGGCGCGCTTCGCCTCGCGACGGACGTCCTTGGCGGCACGGCGGGCGCGCCAGGCGACCCCCGGCTTGCCCTCGGTGTCGACGGAGGCCAGGAGCACGCCGCCGAGCATGGAGAGGTTCTTGGCGAAATGCAGCCGCTGGGTCTTCTTGGCAGCCGGATCGGTCTCGGCCCAGAAGGCGTGCCCCGCGACCGTGGTCGGAAGAAGGCTGGCCGCGAGCACGGTGGAGGACAGCCGCGGTGCTTTGCCGGTCGCGAGTGCCGCAGCGGCTGCAATCTGGGTGGCGGCGTTGATCTTGACCAGGGTCTTCGGGTCGGACGGCAGCTGCGGCACCGCCTTCTGCAGGAGCGGGACGAGCTTGTCGGTGACCGGTTTGGCCTTCTGCGCCGTCGGCCCGGGGCTCTTCAGCGCAGCGATGGCACCGATGACGAAGCCGGAGGCGAGCAGGGGGCGGGCGATCAGTCGAGTCACGGTCATGACTCATTCCTACCCGATCGGGGAAGAATCAACCCCATCCGCCCCAGGCCAGATCGGCGGCCGCACGTTGTTGCCCGGCGTGGGGGTCGCCACCTGACGTCCCCACTGACACGCAAACCGGTTGTCGGGGCTCGCAACTAGCCTGAACCCATGTGCGGGAGATACGCGTCGAGCCGGCAGCCGGAGGATCTGGTCGAGGAGTTCGAGATCACCCTGCGACCAGTCGGGCGACCAGTCGGGCGACTCGCAGACGCGGGCGAGCTGCCGCACCTGCCGGCCGACTACAACGTCGCCCCGACCAAGGAGGTCTACGCCGTCCTGGAGCGCCCTCCGCGCGGCGACGACGGGGAGCGGCTCGATGATCCCGAGCGCCAGCTACGGGTGCTGACCTGGGGGCTGATCCCGTTCTGGGCCAAGGACCCGGGGGTCGCCAGCCGGATGATCAACGCCCGGGTGGAGACCGTGGCGGACAAGCCGGCCTACCGGCGCCCCTTCGAGCGACGCCGTTGCCTGCTGCCCGCGGACGGCTACTACGAGTGGTACGCGACCACGGAGAAGACTGCCAAGGCACGGCAGCGCAAGCAGCCGTTCTTCATCCGGCCCAGTGACGGGGGAGTGCTGGCGATGGCCGGGCTGTACGAGATCTGGCGCGACCCGACCAAGGGTGACGACGATCCCGGGCGGTTCCGGTGGACCTGCACGGTGCTCACTACGAGCGCGGAGGACTCGCTCGGCCACATCCACGACCGGATGCCGTTGATGCTGGAGCGGGACAGGTACGACGAGTGGCTCGACCCCAGGACGAACGACCGCGACACGCTGCTCGGTCTGCTCACCCCGGCAGCCCCGGGCAGGTTGGAGGCCTACCCGGTCGCATCGCTGGTGAGCAACGTGAAGAACAACGGCCCCGAGCTGATCGAGCCGCTGCCGCTCGAGGATGTCCCCGCTGAGGTGGCCGAGCAGGCGATCCGTGGCTGAGGAGCGGTTGCTGCCGACCCCACAGGGGCAGGCGCGGGTGCTGCTCAGGAGGGCGCGGAAGGCCCGAGCGACGCTTCTGCTCCAGCACGGAGCCGGTGGCGGCATCGGTGCCCGTGACCTGGTCGCCCTGTCGACCGCGCTCCCGGCTGCCGGCATCACGACGATCCTGCTCGAACAGCCGTTCAGCGTCGCGGGCAAGAGGATCGCGCCGCGGCCGGGGTCACTCGACGAGTCCCTGGCTGCCGTGGTGCGCAGTCTCCGGCTCGACCTACTTCTTGAGGACCCGCTCGTGCTCGGTGGGCGCAGCGCCGGGGCACGCTCGTCGGCTCGGATGGCGCAGACGCTGGGCGCCGTGGCGTGCCTGGCGCTGGCGTTCCCGTTGCACCCTCCGGGTCGCCCCGAGAAGTCGCGGGTCCAGGAGCTGCTCGGTGCCGGGGTGCCGACCCTGGTCGTGCAGGGTGCACGGGACACCTTCGGTGCACCCGAGGAGTTTCCGTTGGGGGTCAACCTGGCCGTCGTACCCGATGGGGACCACGGCTTCGCCGTACGCAGGACCGCCGAGCTCAGCCAGCAGGCGGCCCTCGACCTGGTCGTGGACGTCGTACGCCGCTGGCTGGTCGAGGACGTGCTCGGGAATGGCTCCTGAACATCGGGCGTTCACCTCACTGACCACACTTCGTCGTCAGGTGAGGAACCCATGCTGGCTACGCTTCTCCGACCACAGGAGTCGCCCTCCAACCGGGCATCAGTAGGCTGGGGGACGATGACTGAGAGCACCGAGCCCACGGAGCCCGACGTGGAGCTGCGCGACACCGAGACCGAGGACGAGCGCACCCTGCGGTTCGAGACCGACGCGCTCCCG
>JBBSVL010000339.1:0-3232 GCA_038233595.1 Propionibacteriales bacterium
AGCGCGAGGAGGACTGAGGTAGGCGGAGGCTCAGTCGCGCCCTCTCCAGGACGGTGACTCGCACGAGACCCCGCGGCAGCGCTTCCGCCACGACGTCCGCGTGGCGCGTGACCCCGCGCCGGCTGGCTGCACGACGGCGGCGTACGGCTCGACGCACACCCTGAAGGTCGACGTGTCGTGGGCCAACTCCGCGGCCGACTTCGACCTCTACGTGCTCGACGCAGCCGGCAACACGGTGGCCACCTCGGCGTCCAGCGCCGACCCGGAAGAGGTGGTGCTGCCGCCGACCACCGGCACCTACACCGTCCGGGTGGTGCCGTTCGCACCTGCGGGCGAGAGCTACACGGCCAAGGCCAGCCTGGAGACCAAGCCCGCTGACCCGGCTCCGGGCACCGACACCCGGCCGGGCTTCAAGAACTTCGCCGCCCCCGCGGCGCTCAAGGACAGCAACAACGCCGGTGAGACGTCCATCGGCAACAACTGGAACACCGACTCGACGCTCTAGCAGGCCTATCTGTCCACCTACAAGGTGAAGTTCGACAGCTCCGCTGCTCCCACGAGCGCGACCTGGACCGACGTGTCCGCCAACGCTGCCAAGGGCTGTCCCCAGGGCAGCACCCAGAGCCTTGACCCGATCCTGTTCACCGACCACACCACGGGGCGCACCTTCGAGTCCCAGCTCTCCGGCGTCGACTCGCTGACCTGCTACACCGACGACGACGGCCAGACCTGGTCACCCAGCCAGGGCGGTGGCATCCCCAGCGGTGTCGACCACCAGACGATCGGCGGTGGCCCGTTCTCGGCCAACGGCGTCGGCGCGCTGCCCGTCGCGACGTACAAGAACGCTGTCTACTACTGCAGCCAGGACATCGCCACCGCGTTCTGCGCGGCCCGCGACGGTGGTACGACGTTCGGTCCCGGCGTCCCGACGTACAGCCTGCTCGACTGCGGTGGCCTGCACGGCCACCTGAAGGTGGCCCCGGACGGCACGGCGTACCTGCCGAACAAGGCCTGCGGCAACAATGCCGCCCTGGTCACCTCCACCGACAACGGCACCAGCTGGACCGTCAACAAGGTGCCCAAGACCTCGCCGAGCGACGCCGACCCGTCGGTGGGAGTCGGCAAGAACGGCACCGTCTACTTCGGGTCCGTCGGATCCGACGGCCGCCCCGCGGTTGCGGTCAGCCGCGACCACGGCAAGACCTGGACCGACCAGCAGCCGGTCGGCACCGAGTACATGATCAGCAACTCGGTGTTCCCCACGATGGTCGCCGGTGACGACGACCGCGCGGCGTTCGCCTTCATCGGCACCCCGACCGACGGCAACTACCAGGACACCGCCAACTTCAAGGGCATCTGGCACCTCTACGTGTCCACGACGTACGACGGCGGCAAGACCTGGCAGACCAGCGACGCCACCCCGAACGACCCGGTGCAGCGCGGCTCGATCTGCACCGGCGGCACCACCTGTGGCAACGACCGCAACCTGTTGGACTTCATCGACGTCACCATCGACAAGCAGGGTCAGGTCGAGGTCGGCTACGCCGATGGCTGCACGGGTGCCTGCGTCACGGACCCGAGCAAGAACAACCACGACGCCTACGCCACGATCGCCCACCAGAACAGTGGCAAGCCGCTCTTCGCGGCCAACGACCCGAAGCCGAACCTGACGGTGCCGTCCTTGAGCGTCACCAGGTCCCACGGCAGGTTCGTGGGCACCGTGGTGGTGAGCAACACCGGCGCGGCACCTGCCACGAACGTCCGGACCGATGTGCTCGACAACGGCGTGCAGGTGGGCAGCGTGACCGGGACCAACCTGGCTCCCGGCGCCAGCAAGACGCTGACCTTCACCTGGAAGCCGAAGGGCAAGACGCACACCATCACCGCCTCGGTCGACCCGTTGAACGCGATCGCGGAGTCCAACGAGGGGGACAACAAGCGGGTAGTCACCAGGTGAAACCCCCGCGTCGGGACGGCGACCGCTTGCGCGGCCGCCGTCTTGCTTCTCGCCTCGGGCTGCGGAAGCACCTCCGGCAAGGCGTCGGGCGGACCGTCCAGCAACGGCGACCTGGCGAAGGCTGCCGACGGCACCACCTGCGTCGCGGATGCCAAGCGCGTCACCAGCCTCCCCAGCGGCTTCCCCGCCAGCTTCCCGATCCCGAAAGGCGCTGTGGTCTACCACGCAGAGGACCGTGGCAAGGACGGCGTGATCGTCAGCGCGATCACCTCCGCACCCATCAAGGACGTCCTCGCCGCACTGAACGGCCCCGCCCAGAAGGCGGGCTTCAAGGTGACCAGCGGCGAGACCGAGAAGCGCGACGCCGAGGCGAACTGGTCCGGCAACGGCTTCCGTGGCCGCTGGGCGATCAAGGAGTCCGCCACCTGCAAGGGCGAGGACTCCATCCAGGTGCTGGCCGCGCGCGCCTGACAGTTCACACTGAGGCGTGACCTTGTCGTGGTGGACGCTGACCGCGGGCATCCTGGCGGGTGTGCTGCTGCTGTGGGTCGCTCTGGTCGCCGCACTCTGGTTCGCTCGTCCCGGTGAGCTGCGGCTGCGCGACGCGCTGCGACTGCTGCCCGACCTGGTCCGGATGCTGCGCCGCCTCGCCGCGGATCCCACCCTGCCTCGCGGGGTACGGGTCAGGCTGTGGCTGCTCCTGGGCTACCTCGCCCTCCCCTTCGACCTGGTCCCCGACTTCATCCCGGTCCTCGGGTACGCCGACGACGCCATCATCGTGGCCGTCGTCCTGCGCTCGGTCAGCCGCCGGGCCGGCAGCGACGCTCTGGACCGGCACTGGCCCGGAACCCCCGACGGTCTGGCTGCGGTCCGCCGCCTCGCCGGCGTACGGGCCAACGGAAGCTGACGACCTCACTGCGGCGGATCGCCAACCCGGATGACGCCGGCCTCGTAGGCCAGGATCACCGCCTGCACGCGGTCCCGCACGGCGAGCTTGTCGAGCATCCGCGATACGTGGGTCTTCACGGTCTCGACGCTCACCACCAGCCGGGCGGCGATCTCGGCGTTAGACATCCCGCCTGCCACCAGCCCGAGCACCTCGCGCTCACGCCCGGTCAGCCGCTGCAGGCCGGCCGGTGGCTCACGGTGACCCCGGCTGACGAACTGCTCGACCAGCCGCCGGGTGAGAGCGGGTGCCAGCAGCTCCTCACCGCGGGCGACCGCTCGGATGCCCCCGACCAGCTGGACAGCGGGCATGTCCTTGAGCAGGAACCC
>JBBSVL010000340.1:0-3186 GCA_038233595.1 Propionibacteriales bacterium
GCGGCAAGGAGGAACGGCTTGGGCCCGACCCGCCGCATGCTAGCCACCCGGACCCCGCACCCGAGTGCGAACATGGCGGCCGCCAGGAGCGCGGTCTGGGTCAGCTTCACGATCTCCTGGACCTGCTCCGGCACGAACCCGACACTGCGCACGACCACCATGGCGAGGAAGCCGAGCACGAAGACCGGGACCAGCGGCGGCAGCTTCACCGTGCTCCCGGTCCCGGTGTGCTCACCGGCTGCGCGTCGGCGCTGCTGCCAGCCGATGACGGCCATCACAGGTGCGAGCATCAGCACCCGGGCCAGCTTCGCGATCACGGCGACCCCGAGCGCCCCGCTCCCGATCACGCCACCGGCGGCGACAACCTGGGCAACCTCGTGGATCGAGACCCCCGCCCAGAGCCCACCGGCCCGCTCGCCGAACCCGACCAGGTGGGCCAGGAACGGCAGCACCGGGATCATCAGGGTCCCGAAGATCACCACCAGCGCGATGGAGGTAGCGACCTCCTCCTCGTCCGCTTCGATCACGCCGTCGGCCGCAGCCACCGCCGCTGCGCCGCAGATCGAGAAGCCGCAGGCGATCAGCAGCCGCTGCGACCAGCTGACCCCCATCGCCTGCCCGATGGCCATCGTCGCGGTGATGCCGACCACCACCACTGCCAGGACGACCAGGATCATGCCGGCGCCCAGTCCCACAATGTCTCCCAGCGAGAGCTGGAGCCCGAGCAGCACGATGCCGGCACGCAGCAGCTTCATCCCGGACCACTTCAGACCGGGCTGGACCAGCTGCGGCAGCGGCCTCAGGTTGGCCAGCACCGCTCCCAGCACGATCGCCACCAGCAGCGGGCTCGCCACCGGAGCCACCCGACTGACCAGGAGACCCGTCCCGGCGCCGAGCAGGCAGAGCAGGACGCCGGGAGCTCGGGAGCCGTCGGTGGTGGGAGCAGCGGGCGCGGACGTGGTGGTGGTGGTGGTGATGGGCATGCAGCAACGATGTCGCGGTCCGAGCACACGCAGTAGCCCGCAATCCGGCATGGAGACCATATCCTGCGCATATGAGTAGCTGGCCGGACCTGACTGCGTTGGAGCTGCTGGTCGCCGTCGCGGACCACGGCAGCCTGGGAGCAGCCGGCCGCTCGCTCGGCATGGCGCAGCCCAACGCCAGCAGGTCGATCGCTCGTCTCGAGCGGCATCTGAAGCTGCCCCTCGTCGTGCGCTCGACCTCGGGTGCGGCGCTGACCCCTCAGGGGCTGCTGGTGGTCGGCTGGGCACGCGACCTGCTCGAGTCGGCCACGTCCCTCTCCGACGGCGCGGCAGCTCTGCAGGAGCGCGGCGGTGGCGCGATCACCGTGTCGGCCAGCCAGACCGTGGCCGAGCACCTGCTGCCACTCTGGTTGTCGCGGCTGCGCGTGCTGCACCCCGGCGACTCGGTCACCGTGCACGTGCACAACACGACCGAGGTCGTGGACGACGTGCTGCGCGGCCAGTGTGCGGTCGGTTTCGTCGAGGGGCCAACGGCACCACGCGGAGTGCACCATCTCGTGGTGGCCCGCGACGAGCTGGTGCTGGTGGTGGCGCCCTCCCACCACTGGGCCGACCGACGGGAACCGGTCACCGCAACAGAGCTCACCGCCACCGCCCTGGTTACCCGCGAGTCGGGGTCCGGCACCCGGGTCGCGCTCGACGAGGCTCTCGGGACCCCGGTCGAGGCCGCACTGGAGATGCCGAGCAACGCAGCGGTCCGGGTCAGCGTGGCTGCCGGAACCGCCCCTGCCGTGCTCAGCCGGCTGGCCGTCACCGATGCACTTGCGGCCGGCACCCTGCTCGAAGTGCCGACTGCCGGCCTGGACCTGCGCCGCCCGCTCCGGGCGATCTGGACCGGGCCCCGCCGACTCACCGGCGTCGTCGCCGATCTGGTCACGATCGCGCGACAGCCCGAGACGTCATAGCTTCCGGTCGTCATAGCGACCAGCGGGTATGACGTCCGGCCGGCTGCGCTACACCCCGAGCAGCTCGTGGGCCCGGGCGACGTCACCCTTCATCGCCTCGACCAGGGACTCGACGCCGTCGAACCTGACCATCCCCCGGATCCGCGCCACGAACGACACCTCCACCCGTGCGCCGTAGAGCTCCAGATCGTCGCGGTCCAGCACGTAGCTCTCCACCCGGCGCGCTCGTTCGCCCTCGAACGTCGGGTTCGTGCCGACCGAGATCGCCGCCGGCAGCGGCACCGCATCGGGTTCGTCGAGACGGCGCAGCCACCCGGCGTACACCCCGTCCTGGGGTCCCGCGATGCCGTGCGTCGGCACGTTCGCGGTGGGGTAGCCGAGCTCCCGGCCGCGCTGCTCGCCGCGCACCACCACGCCGCTCACGGCGTACGGACGGCCCAGCGCCTCGGCGGCGCCCTCGACGTCACCGGTGGCCAGGCAGGCGCGGACGTACGTCGAGGACCACACCTGCGGGCCTCCGTCGAGCTCGATGCCCTCGACCGCGAAACCAGACCGCGCACCGGCCTCCCGCAGGGTCGCCACGTCGCCGGCGGCCCGGGCACCGAACCGGAAGTTGGCGCCCACGACCACCGCCGCGGCGTGCAGTCCGTCGACGAGCACCCGCTGGATGAACTCCTCGGGCGACCAGGCCGCGATCTCCCGGGAGAACGCGATCACGAAGACGTCGTCGGCCCCTGCTTCACGAAGCAACGCGGCACGGGTGTCCAGGTCGGTCAGCGTGGGAGGAGCATGCTCGGGCCTGAGCACCGCCATCGGGTGCGGGTCGAACGTCACGGCCACGACCCGGTCGGCGTCGGTCTCCGACGCCACGTCGCGTGCCCGGGCGATCACGCGACGGTGGCCGAGGTGGACGCCGTCGAAGTTCCCGATGACTACGACGGTCCGTCCCAGATCACTCGGGATCTCTTCGAGTGCTCGCCAGATCCGCACGGCCAGAAGCCTCCCACACCGATCATGGTGGCGCCCGGACGGACCTCCGCAACCAGGCGAAGCTTGCGATCGAGCCGGTCACGTCCCCTTGAACGGGTTCTCGACGACGATCCCGTCGTAGTCCTGACCATCGCTGAGGTCCTCTGACAACAAGGTCGTGCAGCCGAGCAGACGGCCGGCTTCGATGATCGCAGCGTCCCAGTAGGAGATCTGGAACCGGTCGCTGGTGTCCAGCGCGGCCAGCATCA
>JBBSVL010000341.1:0-3182 GCA_038233595.1 Propionibacteriales bacterium
CGGGCGTCGAGCAGCCCGAGCGCCACCTTGAGGTCGGCATCCGCCTGCTCCGCGGCCTCGGTCAGGGTGCGCACCGAGTGGTCGATGCTGGCACCGGAGTCCCACAGCGGGTACCAGATGCTCGCTGCCCACCCCCCCGGCTCGACACCCGGGTCGTGCACCAGCACCACGTCGAGGTCGCTGTACGGCGCCAGCTCCGCGCGACCGTAGCCACCGACCGCGACGAGCGCGACTCCGGCGTCGGGGCAACCGGCCCTCTCGTAGGCCGCCGCGCAGAGCTGGTCGGCCCGGAGGGCTCGGCCGGACCGGTCGGTCGCAGTCACACGTCTCTCGCTGTCCGGGTCGTGGTCAGACCGCGGCTTCGTCGCGGTCCCCGGTGCGGACCCGCACCACGCTGTCGACGGGACACACCCAGACCTTGCCGTCACCGATCCGGCCGGTGGCGGCGGCCTGCACGATGGCCTCGGTCACTGCGCTCACGTCAGCGTCGTCGACCACGATCTCCAGGCGCACCTTCGGCACCAGCGCGATGTCGTACTCCGCACCGCGGTAGACCTCGGTGTGACCCTTCTGCCGGCCGTAGCCGCTCACCTCCGAGACCGTCATGCCGGTGACACCGACGCCTTCCAGCGCGGCACGGACGTCCTCCCACTTGTGTGGCTTGACCACTGCTGTCACAAGCTTCATCACTGTCTCCTCATCGTTGGCTGGGCAGCTTGCCGCTCAGGATGCCCGTCGACCGGGACCCGGCAGTGGCGTGCAGGTCGTAGGCGGTCTCGGCGTGCACGATCGAGTCGATGCCGTTGACCTCGTGCTCCTCGTCGATCCGGAAGCCCATCGTCTTGTGCACCACCGTGGCCAGGACCCACGAGACCACGAACGCGTAGACCAGGACGAACAGACCACCGGCCAGCTGTCGGCCCAGCTGTCCTGCTCCGCCACCGTAGAACAGCCCGTTGACGGCGGACGGGGCCACAGCGCTCGCCAACAGACCGATCCCGAGGGTGCCGACCAGGCCGCCCACGAGGTGTACGCCGACCACGTCGAGCGAGTCGTCGTACCGCCAGTGGTACTTCAGCCCGACCGCGAGGCCGCAGACGACCCCGGCGACCAGGCCCAGTGCCAGCGCGCCCATCGGGGTCACCGAGGCGCAGCTCGGCGTGATCGCCACGAGGCCGGCCACCAGTCCCGAGGCGGCGCCGAGCGAGGTTGCGTGGCCGTCGCGGAACCGCTCCAGGAGCAGCCAGCCGATCGCGCCCGCGGCTCCGGCGCACAGGGTGTTCACGAAGACCACCGCTGCGGTGTGGTCGGCCCGCAACGCCGAGCCGGCGTTGAAGCCGAACCAGCCGAACCACAGCAGCCCGGCACCGAGCATCACCAGGGTCAGGTTGTGCGGCCGCATCGCCTCTTTGCCGAACCCCACCCGGCTGCCGACCACGACGGCAAGGGCCAGCGCCGAGGCGCCGGAGCAGATCTCGACGGCCGTACCGCCGGCGAAGTCGACCAGGCCGACCCGGTTCACCAGCCAGCCACCCGCATGCCCCGGACGGTCCCGGTCGAAGACCCAGTGCGCGACCGGGGCGTAGACGAGCACGGTCCACAGCGAGACGAAGACCAGCCACGCCCCGAACCGGGCCCGGTCGGCGATCGCGCCCGACACCAGCGCCCCGGTGATCACGCAGAACAGTCCCTGGAACCCGGCGAACAGGATCACCGGGACGCTCAGCCAACCGTCCGCCTGCGGGCTCACCAGCTTCTGCAGCCCGACGTACTGAAGCGGGTTGCCCACCAGCCCACCACCGACGTCGTCCCCGAAGGCCAGCGAGTAGCCGACCAGCACCCAGATCACCACGATCACGGCCAACGCACCGAAGGTCATCATCATCATGTTCAGCACGCTCTTGGAGCGGACCATGCCGCCGTAGAAGAGAGCCAGGCCGGGTGCCATCACCAGCACCAGGGCGCAGGCGGCGAGCAGCCAGGCGGTGTCGCCGGCGCTGACGGCCCGGTGCACCCCAGCCACCAACGGCAACACAGTCGCGACGTCCGGGGAGGTCGTCAGGAATGCGGTCACAGTGCGTCACTGTCCACAGCGGAGGTTTCCGGCGCTTACGCTCGTTGTTTCCTCAAGGTGACGTCTCCGCCGCACCTGTTACGGCCATGTTTCGAGCGGGCCCACCGCGCGGATCTCCCCACCCGAGCGGGAGACGAAGTCGTAGGCCGTCTCGCTGGCCGGCGAAGTCGATCGCCTTGAGCTTGTTGGCGATCCAGCCACCGGCGAACCCGGGACCGGTGGTGTCGTCGAACGCGAACACCCAGTGTGCGACCGGGAAGTAGACGACCGTGGCCCAGACGCCCGCGAACAGCAGCCAGGGGCCGAAACGGGCACGATCCGCGATGGCGCCGGAGATCAGGGCGACCGTGATGACTGCGAAGACCGCCTGGAACGCGACGAACGCGAGACTTGGCAGGGTCCCTACCAGGGACTTCTCACTCATCAGGCCCGTGAGCCCGAAGTAGCTGGTCGGGTCCCCGAGGAGCCCGCCCCCGAGGTCGTTGCCGAACGCCATCGAGTAGCCGTAGACGATCCAGATCACCCCGATGAGCGCCATAAGCCTGCAACCGCGTTGTTTCGTGGTCCGCGCACCCGTGTTTCGCCGAGGTCACATCCCGGGCTTGCCGGTTACGGCTCGGTGAACTCCACCGGGTGTCGGCAAAAGCCCACGCCGGGGCCGGGGTATTGCCTATCCTCCTCGGGTGACGACGTCCAGCCTTCCCGCGATCGCCGAACCACTCGGGCGCGCGCATGACGCCGATGCCGCCCCGGTGCTGACCGTCGTACGCCGCAAGCGGGGTCGGCCACGGGACCCCAGTGCTGACCGACGCATCCTGGATGCGGCCGCCGCGCTGATGCTGGAACACGGTTTCGACAACATGACGGTCGACGAGGTCGCCACCCGCGCACACGTGGGCAAGGCGACGGTGTACCGACGCTGGGCGAAGAAGGAGGACCTTGCGGTCGCCGCCATGAGCCAGCTTTACGCCACGCAGATGCCGGTGCCCGACACCGGCAGCATCCGGGGCGACCTGCGACAGAGGTTCACCGACGTCATCGAGTTCAACAACTCCGATCCCGGCAGGGCATATCTGCGCACCTTGATCGCCGAGTCGGTCCGCGACCC
>JBBSVL010000342.1:0-3172 GCA_038233595.1 Propionibacteriales bacterium
CCGAGGAGTCGCATCGAGCGGACCGCGCGGCGCAGCAGCCGGCGCAGCACGTAGCCACGCGCCTCGTTGCCCGGGGTGACACCGTCGCCGATCAGCATCATCGCGCTGCGTACGTGGTCGGCGACCACCCGGAACCGGACGTCGTCCTCGGGAGACGTGCCGTAGCGACGACGGGTCAGCTCCTCGGCCTTCTCGATCACCGGGAACATCACGTCGATCTCGTACATGTTCTCCCTGCCCTGGAGCAGCAGTGCGATCCGCTCCAGGCCCATGCCGGTGTCGATGTTGCGCCTGGGCAACGGCCCGGCGATGTCGAAGTCCTCCTTGCTGCGGACCGCGCTCAGCTCGTCCTGCATGAACACCAGGTTCCAGAACTCCAGGTAGCGGTCCTCCGCGGAGAAGTCGCCCTCGGGGCCGTAGTCGGGCCCGCGGTCGTAGAGGATCTCCGAGCAAGGACCGCCAGGACCCGGAACGCCCATCGACCAGTAGTTCTCGGTCTTCCCGAGCCGGATGACCCGCTCGTCGGGGAGTCCGGTGACCTTGCGCCACAGCGCGACCGCCTCCGGGTCGTCCTGGTAGACGCTGGGGTACATCCGGCTCTCCTCAAAGCCCCAGCCGCCGTCGGCCAGCGGTTTCGTGGCCAGGTCCCAGGCCAGCTCGATCGCACGTTCCTTGAAGTAGTCGCCGAACGAGAAGTTGCCGCACATCTCGAAGAACGTGCCGTGCCGGGTGGTCTTGCCGACATCCTCGATGTCGGGCGTGCGCACGCACTTCTGCACACTCACCGCGCGGTCGTACGGCGGCGTCTCCTGGCCCAGGAAGTACGGCTTGAACGGCACCATGCCGGCGTTGACGAACAGCAGGTTGGGGTCGTTGAGCAGCAGCGACGCCGAGGGCACGGCCTGGTGGCCGGCGGCTTCGAAGTGGCTCACGAAGCGACGTCGGATCTCGGCGGTGTCCATCACACGATGTCCATCATTCGGTTCATCATTCTTGGTCCGTTCCTTCGGATCGGGCGGGGGGCAGAGCCGGGGGGCTCTCCGGTCCATCGAGCCCGAGGACCAGCCGGTCGCGCAACTCGGTTTCCTTCGCTTCCATCCCGGAACGGACCTCTTCGGAGAACAGCTGCCAGCCGAGCTGGAGACCCGCGAGCCGGTCGTGCACACCTTCCGGAGTGAGCACCTCGGCGGCTCGGCGGGCCTTGAGCATCACGTAGACCCCGGCACCCGCACCGGCCACGAACCAGATGCTGCGCATCAGGCGACGTCCTCGGCACTCGATGGTCGAGCAGGTTGCTCTGACTCGGATCGAGCAGGTTGCGTAGCAACCGCGTCGAGATCAACCGGCGTCGAGACCCCGTTCTGCGCCCGCATCTGCTTCCAGGCCGCACGCATCTCGCGACGTCGTACCTTCCGGGACCGGCGCATCTCGCGCCGCATCTCGAACCCGATCCGGTTGCGTGACTCGGCGGACAGCGCGCGTCGTACGCCGTGGCCGAAGGCGAGCACCTTGACCAGCGGCTCGCCGAACGCGGCGGAGAGCACCAGCTGGTCGGAGATCCGTCGCCCGCGCGCGTCCTCGTCGGTGCCGGTGACGAGCGCGGCATCACCGACCCGCGTGATCACGTAGTCCGGAGCCTCCTCGCCGGGCAGAAGCGTCGGGCGGGCCAGCTGGTCCACGCGCGAGCGCAGGTCGTCGCACTCGCTGCGCAGGCTCCCGAGCTCACGGCGACCGCGGCGACGCTCGGTGCGGAGCAGCATCGCCAGCGCGGCGGCCACGGCCACCGTCGCGAGCAACACGCCCGCAACAGCCCAGAACGCCCAACCCATAGGGCGTGACCTTACCTTCCCCGCACCATCCGCCGGATTCGCTCCCAGCGCTCCTTGACGGCGGCCTCGGCGCCGTAGGTGGTGGGCTGGTAGTACTCGGCGTCTAGCAGCTCGTCGGGGGGGTACTGCTGCTCGGCGACCCCGTAGGGGGCGTCGTGGGCGTAGACGTAGGCCGAACCGTGCCCGAGCTTCTTCGACCCCGGGTAGTGCGCGTCGCGCAGATGGGGAGGTACGGCGCCCGCCAGACCGCGCCGGACGTCCGCCGCGGCGGCGTCGATCGCCTTGATCACCGCGTTCGACTTGGGTGCGACAGCGAGCGCGATCGTGGCCTGGGCCAGGGTCAGCCGGCCCTCGGGGAACCCGATCAGCTGCACCGCCTGCGCCGCCGCCACGGCCGTGGTCAGCGCCGTCGGGTCGGCCAGCCCGATGTCCTCGCTGGCCAGGATGACCAACCGGCGCGCGATGAACCTGGGGTCCTCGCCCGCCTCGACCATCCGGGCCAGGTAGTGCAGCGCAGCGTCTGCGTCCGAGCCGCGGATGGACTTGATGAAGGCACTGGTCACGTCGTAGTGCTGGTCGCCCTGCCGGTCGTAGCGGACGGCGGCTCGGTCCACGGCCGTCTCCGTGGTGGACAGGTCGATCTCCGCGGTCCCGGACGCCGTGGCCGCGCCCGCTGCCGCCTCGAGATAGGTCAGCGCCCGGCGGGCGTCGCCCCCGGCCAGCCGGACCAGGTGGTCGCGGGCGTCGTCGGCGAGAGTCACGGTGCCACCGAGGCCACGCTCGTCGGTCAGCGCCTTCTCGACCACCCCGGCGATGTCCTCGTCGGTCAGCGGCTCCAGGGTGAGCAGCAGCGACCGGGAGAGCAGCGGCGAGATCACCGAGAAGAACGGGTTCTCCGTGGTCGCCGCGACCAGGGTCACCCAGCGGTTCTCCACCCCGGGAAGCAGTGCGTCCTGCTGTGCCTTGGTGAACCGGTGCACCTCGTCGACGAAGAGCACGGTCTCCTCACCGGAGCCGGCCAGCCGGTTGCGGGCCGTCTCGATCGAGGCCCGCACCTCCTTGATGCCCGCTGCCACGGCCGAGACCTCGACGAAGTGCCGGTTGGTCTGGCCGCTGACGATGGCGGCGATGGTGGTCTTGCCGGTGCCCGGCGGGCCCCACAGCAGCAGCGACATCGGCTGGTCGCCCTCGACCAGCCGGCGCAGCGGCGCACCCGTCGCGAGCAGGTGCTGCTGTCCGGCGAGCTCGTCCAGGGTGCGCGGCCGCATCCGGACCGCCAGCGGCGCAGACGAGTGCCGGTTGCCGGCCAGGGTGCCCCCACCACTCGCCGCGGGTGGTCGATC
>JBBSVL010000343.1:0-3171 GCA_038233595.1 Propionibacteriales bacterium
CCAGACCCGGACCACGGGGCTCGTCACGCTGCCGGGGGCGTTCGTCGGTGCGATCTTCGGAGGCGTGTCTCCGATCGAGGCCGGCAGGTTCCAGCTGGTGGTGCTGGCGGCGATCATGGCTGCGGGCGCCGTGACCGCGGTTCTGGTGGTGGCGGTGCTTGCTCCGGTGCCGACCCGGCCGGCGAAGCTTCGCTGACCAACCACCCTGCCGGCGCTCGGCCCAAGAGGTCGTGGTTGCCGGTCCGTCGTTGCCGAACCACCCCGGTTGCGATCGGCGACCGACCGGTGAGCTGTACCCAGCGCCAGCCCAGTACCCCCAGCATCGCCCCCCGCACGATGGCCCCGGACATCTTCGACTGCCCTTCGGTGCGGTCGGTGAAGATGATCGGTACCTCTACCAGCTTCAGGCCCAGCCGGTCGGCACGCCAGGTGCTCTCGATCTGGAAGCAGTGGCCTTCTGAGTGCGAGTCGACCGCGCGGATGTCCTGCAGCGCCTCGCGTCGAAACGCCTTGAAGCCGGCGGTCGCGTCATGCACCGGCAGGTCCAGCACCAGTCGGACGTAGGCGTTGCCGGCCCTCGAGACGACCCGGCGAAGCAACGGCCAGTCGCGGACACCGCCACCACTGGTGTAGCGGGAGCCCACCGCGACGTCGGCTGAGTCCAATGCAGCGATCAGGGCCGGGAGCCGTTCCGGAGGGTGCGAGAAGTCGGCGTCCATCTCGACGATGGCGTCGTAGTCGCGCCGGAGCGCCCAGGCGAAGCCGGCCCGGTAGGCAGCGCCGAGACCTTCCTTGCAGTGCCGGTTGAGCAAGAAGGCCCGTTTCCCGAATGCCGGGTGGGCAGCGACCAGGTGCGCCGTACCGTCCGGACTGTCGTCGTCGACGACCAGGACGTCGACGAGTGGGGCCTCGCGCAGGACTGCGTCCAGGATCGCCGTGATGTTCCCGGCCTCGTCGAACGTAGGAATGATGACCAGCGTCTTCATCGCCGTTGCTCCTTCGTGGCTGAGGACTTTGTTCCGGCGCCGGGACACGGTGCCGCCAGGTGAGGTGTCGGCCGGTCCACTCCGACGCGCAGGTAGACCCGCTGGCCGCAGAGACGGGCCACCGGGCGATACCTGCCGGCGACGTCGGCGCGGACGTTCGGGCCGCTCGTGCCCCAGGGCACGTAGGTCGTCCAGGCGACCAGCCAGGTGGGGGCACTCGGGCCGCTGAGCACCGAGTGCAGCTTGCTGAGCTGCGGGTCCAGGGTCCTCGCGGGGAGCCACCACAGGTAGGGGTACGGCGAGGAGAGCCCGGAGGCCTCCCCGGCCTGGGCGTGGCCGAACATCGTCACGACGGTGTCGCCGGGCTTGGCCACCGCACCTACTGCAGCCCCGACGTTGCCGGTCGGGCTGACCTGTGGAGTGACCGCCACGACCGCCCAGGCCAGGACTGCCGTCAACGCGGCGGCACCCACCACCAGGCGCGCCGTGTCGACATGTCGGGCCACGAGGACGCCTGCCAGCACAGCGGCCGGGGCGATGAGCTGCACCAGGTAGTGCGACCAGTAGCTGTCGCCCACCGCAATGGAGACCAGGTCGAAGGCGACGGTCGCGAGCAACGCCCACACGGCCGGCTCACGCAGCCGTCGAGTCATCAGGGCCCGAGCCGCGAGGGCGACGACCACGACAAGCCCGCTCGCGACCGCAGAGAAGGCAAGGGTGAGGAGTCGTACGTGAGCGGCGTCGTGGTTCGTGGTGGCCATGATGCGGCCGGCGTCGACCCGGAACGGGTACATCGCGTAGTACACGCCCGCGAGTGAGGTGCCGTGCAGGAGCGTCCAGGCCGCGAGCGCGACGAGCACCAGCAGCGCTCCTGCCGCGAAGCCGAGGACAAGTCGGACGAGCTGGGCGCGGGTGATGCTCCGCTGTCTCAGGGACGCCACCAGGGCTACGGCGGCAAAGACAGCGACGTCGGCCATGTTCTGCTTGACCAGCACGGCACAGACCAGACACCCGCCGGCGACCGCTGCCGACCCGATCGGCCGGAGGCTCGAACCCGTGGGCCTGAGCCGGGTTCCGTTCAGTGCGGCCAGCACCGCCGCCACACCTGCGAGAATGAACGGAGCGGCCAGCAGCTCACCGTTGACCTCGAAGCCGCCGTTCATGGGCGAGAGCAGGAAGATGGCCGCCGCCGCGGCTGCCCAGCGCCCCGCACCCCGGCCGGCAATCTGACGCGCCACCAGTGTCGAGCCGCACACGACCAGCACGGCTGCGACGCACCCGATGATCCGCAGCGGCACCACGCCACCGAGGTCGGCGGCGAGCCCGAAGATCGAGACCAGCAGTGGCGGGCGGTCGACCCAGTAGTTCCCGTAGAGCGAGGATCCCCCGGTGTGCCACTGCTGCCCGACCTGCAGGTAACCCCCTTCGTCACCTCCGAGCGGCCGAGCGACGAACGGCAGGCGGCCGACGACGGTGAGAGCCACCGCAAGGGGCACGACCAAGGGACCGAAGCCGTGCCGGGTTCGCAGCCGCGGTGCAAGGTGGGGCGCAACGATGGTCGTCACGGATCCAAGATGTGCCCAAGAACCTGACTTCGACCTGACCGCCTACGAACGCGAGACGTTGCGTGGTGCACGATGATCCCGTGACCCGGGTCGGCATCTGCGAGGACGACGCCGACGTACGCCGTGTCCTGACCGCAGCCCTGAAACTGAACGGCTACGACGTCCTGATCGCCCGCAACGGCCAGGAGGCCGTGCGCAACTTCATGCCCGGTTCCACCGTGGACGTCCTGGTCGTCGACATCGGTCTCCCCGACGCCGACGGGCGGGACGTGTGCCAGGCGCTGCGTGCTGAGGGCCAGCACGCACCGGTCCTCTTCCTCACCGCCCTCGACGGTGTCCACGACCGCGTGGCCGGGTTCAACGCCGGGGGTGACGACTACGTGGTCAAGCCGTTCGCGCTCGTCGAGGTGCTGGCCCGGATCGAGGCGCTGCACAAGCGCACCCGGCCGGCTCCCGTCGAGGTCAGCGGTCTGCACCTGGACCCGGAGCGGTTCTGCGTGCGGCACGGTGAGCTCGAGGCGCGGCTCACGCCGACGGAGTTCCGCCTGCTGGCAGCGATCCTGGCGCGGTCCGGCACCGTCGTACGCCGCCGTACGGCCGTGGCTGCGGCTTGGCCGGAC
>JBBSVL010000344.1:0-3168 GCA_038233595.1 Propionibacteriales bacterium
CTGGCCTGGGCCTACGACATCGTGTGCAACGGCAACGAGCTGGGCGGGGGCTCGATCCGGATCCATCGCGGCGACATCCAGCGCCGGGTCTTCGCGGTGATGGGCATCGACGAGGCGGAGGCGCAGGACAAGTTCGGCTTCCTGCTCGACGCCTTCGGCTTCGGCGCGCCGCCGCACGGCGGTATCGCCGTGGGGATGGACCGGATCTGTGCGCTGCTCAGCGGCACCGACTCGATCCGCGACGTGATCGCGTTCCCGAAGTCCGGCGGCGGCTACGACCCGCTGACGGCGGCGCCGGCACCGATCACCGCGGCACAGCGCAAGGAAGCCGGCGTGGACGCGAAGCCGGAGGACGCTGCAACCAGGTCCTGAGGTCCGTGTCCAGATTGTTACGCGTCGGAGACCTCAGGTGAGCTGCGGGTCACATAGAGTCACCGTCGGTGCGGGCGATCCCTGCACAACCCGACTGTCGTCCACGATCCCGAGGTGAGCATGTCTTTCCAGGAGTCCCAGATGGAGAGCCGTGACCAGGTCATGGATCCCGATGAGGCCTCTGAGAAGGGCGTTGAGGAAGTCGAGGGCCTGTCCCCGACCCGGCTCGCGATGCGCCGGTTCCGCAAGGACAAGGTGTCGATGACCGCGTTCATCATCGTCGCCCTCTACCTCCTGCTCGCCCTGGCTGCGCCCTTCCTGGTGAAGGCCGGTGTGATCGACCCGCTGACCCTGCACCAGGACCCGAAGCTGCTGAACATCGAGCTCGGCTCGATCCCGCGGGGGAGCTTCGGCGGGATCAGCTGGCAGCACCCGCTAGGCATCGAGCCCGGCGCTGGTCGCGACGTGATGTCGCGGCTGTGGTACGGCATCACGTTCTCGCTGACCATCTCGCTCTCCGCCACCTTGATCGCCGTCACCGTCGGCACCGTCCTCGGCATCATTGCGGGCTTCACCGGTGGCTGGGTCGACACGATCATCGGGCGGGTGATCGACCTGACCCTGTCCTTCCCGCAGACCCTGATGCTGCTGGCGCTGTCCAGCCTGATGATCGAGTTCCTCACCAAATACCTGCACGTCCCGAAGGGCGACACCGCCAACGGCACCTATGTGGCGGTCGTGCTCGCGGTCTTCGGTTGGCCCGGCGTGGCCCGGCTGATCCGTGGACAGGTGCTCTCGATCCGGGAGCGCGAGTTCATCGACGCGGCACGGCTCCTGGGCGCGTCGCGGCGCCGGCTGTACTTCAAGGAGATCCTGCCCAACCTGTGGGCCCCGTTGCTGGTCTCGTTCACGTTGACGATGCCGGCCTACATCTCGGCCGAAGCGGCGTTGGCCTACCTCGGTGTCGGCATCCACCCGCCCACGCCGACGCTCGGGAACATCCTCACCGACTCGATCCAGTACTCCCAGTCGGACTTCATCTTCTTCTTCTTCCCCGCATTCCTGATCGCGGTCATCGTGGTCAGCTTCAACCTGCTCGGCGACGGCGTCCGCGACGCACTGGATCCGAAGACGGATCGTTAGCAACCAACAAAGCTTCGGCGACAAGCAGTCGCCGGATGTGCCGCCGGACTCGGCGCGACACACATCAGAGGAGAGGTAATGGCCAGCAAAGGAAAGCAGATTCTCGCAGTGGTATCTGCGGCGTCCATGGCGGTCGCGCTCGCTGCCTGCGGCGGTGGCGGCAGCAGCAGCAGCAGCAACACCGGCAGCAGTGCAGGCGGTAAGGGTGGGACCCTGCAGTACGACATCTTCAAGCCGATCGAGCACCTCGACCCGCAGCGGGTCTATGTCGGCCGGGAGATCACCAACTTCCGTAGGACGGTCTACCGCGGCCTGGTCGCGTTCCCGATCTCGACCGACCCGCAGGTCGCCAACAAGCCCGTGGCCGACCTGGCCACGGACAGCGGCACCTCCAGCAACGGTGCCAAGACCTGGTCGTTCACGCTCAAGAGCGGCGTGAAGTGGCAGGACGGCAAGCCCGTCACGTGTGAGGACTTCAAGTACGGCGCCTCGCGGGTGTTCGCCACCGACGTGATCACCGGTGGCCCGAACTACCTGCTCACCTATCTCGATGTGGGCACTCACAACACGAAGGCCGGCCCGGTCTCGAACTACAGCGGTCCCTACACCAAAAAGGGCCAGGCGGAGTTCGACAAGGCGATCACCTGCTCGGGCAACACCATCACCTACCACTTCAAGAAGCCGTGGGCCGACTTCAACCTGGCCGTGGCCGCGCTGGAGATGATGGACCCGTACCGCAAGGACATGGACAAGGGCGACAAGTCCAACTACCAGATATTCTCCAACGGCCCCTACAAGCTTCAGGGCACCTGGAACAAGGAGCG
Source organism: Propionibacteriales bacterium (assembly GCA_038233595.1). Taxonomy (GTDB): domain Bacteria; phylum Actinomycetota; class Actinomycetes; order Propionibacteriales; family Nocardioidaceae; genus Marmoricola. The sequence continues at coordinate 2,340 of JBBSVL010000344.1, forward strand.
GGGCGGGACGCTGGTGCGCAACACCAACTACGACCCGAAGACCGACTCCACCGATCTCCGCAAGGCGTTGCCGGACCAGATCACGTTCAACATCGGTCAGCCGACCGAGACGATCTACGACCAGATCATCGCCGACAGCGGTAACGCCAAGGACACCGTGACCTCGCAGTCCGTCCCGCCGTCCTACTACAGCCAGATCACCGGCGCGGTGGCGGACCGGGCGGTCAACGTGAAGTCGCCGTTCGTGGACTACCTGACCCCCAACGTCACGCGGCTCAGCCTCCCGGTGCGCAAGGCACTGGCGGAGTCCACCGACGTGAGCGGCTGGATCACCGCTGGTGGTGGTCCCAAGGCGTACAGCCCGGCCAAGTCGATCGTGAACCCTGCCGTGGTCGGCTACCAGCCGAACCCGGCCTTCACGAACATTCCGGAGAAGGGTGACCCGGCTGCGGCCAAGAAGATGCTGCAGCAGGCTGGGGTGAAGATGCCCTACCCGATCAAGTTCACCTACCCGAAGTCGGACACGATGGACAAGCAGGCCGCGGCACTGCAGGCGGGCTGGAACAAGGCCGGCTTCAAGGTCAGCCTGGACGGACTGACGGACACCTACTACGACGTGATCCAGAAGCCGAGCAGCACCAGTGACGTGATCTGGGGCGGCTGGGGTTCCGACTGGCCCTCCGCCATCACGGTGACGCCGCCGCTGTTCGACAGCCGGGTCAACGGGGTCGGCGTTCCCGGGTCGACCTCCAACGGTCAGGACTACGGCAACTACAAGAGCAAGGCGTTCAACGCGCTGGTCGACCAGGCGCAGGCTGCGACCTCGCTC
>JBBSVL010000345.1:0-3158 GCA_038233595.1 Propionibacteriales bacterium
CCTTGCGGTCGGGTCGGATCACCACGCACCAGGGCCTGCATCCGGGCCGCCAGCACGATGGCCAGGAACATGCACGCGACGGCACCCACGCCGGCCAGCACCAGCAGCAGCCAGCCGCCCTGGCCCTGGCGGGCGTTGCGACCGAAGTCGATGGCGGTGAGGACCAGCAGCCCCCAGGCCACCACCGTCGCGGTCACCCCGGCAGCCAGGGCGAACACGCGCGGGTACGACAGCCCTGCCGACTGCCGCTCCTTCGACCCCACCAGACCATTGTGGCCGAAGCCGGCGACACGCGGTGCCCGCGCGGCGCAACCCCGGCCTGACCTGCGGCTTTGTCGCGGCAACAGATCACCGTCGAGAAATCTTGGCGAAGGTGTTGCACGGCTCACAGCGGCGGCGTACGGTTACCACAACATCTAGTAGTTACATCGTTGTGGTTTTCCACATCTAGTCCCACAGGATCGGATGGGTTGCCCACAGGCAACCACTCGATGTCCCCAGCGAGGGCACCTCGATCCACAGCTCCATCCACAGTTCCGATCCTTCGCAGCACCATTTTCGGCGCCGCGGAGCGGAAAGAACGTGTCGGTGGCCGGTGTTGGACTAGACGTACCCCACGACCCGACCGATCCGCACCCAGACACCCCGGCAGGAGGCCCCGAGATGCACTGTCCGTTCTGCCGCAGCACCGAGACCCGGGTCCTCGACAGCCGGGTGACCGACGACGGTGGCGCGATCCGGCGCCGGCGGGTCTGCCCGGCGTGCGAGAAGCGGTTCAGCACCGTGGAGCAGATGCAGCTGATGGTGCTCAAGCGCAGCGGCGCCACCGAGCCGTTCGCCCGGGACAAGGCCGTGGCCGGGGTCCGCAAGGCGTGCAAGGGCCGCCCGGTCTCCGAGGACGACCTGGCCCGGCTCGGCCAGAACGTCGAGGACACTCTGCGCACAGACGGCTGGGCCGAGGTACCGACCAATGAGGTCGGCCTGGCCATCCTGGGCCCGTTGCGCGAGCTCGACGCGGTGGCCTACCTGCGCTTCGCCAGCGTCTACAAGTCGTTCACCAGCGCCGGCGACTTCGAGGCGGAGATCGCCCTGCTCCGTGCAGAGCACGACCTCGAGACCCGGCCCGCCGTACAACCTCAGGGCCCGCCGATCAGGGTCTGACCACAGATTGCCCGGTGCGTGGTGGGGAAGCCGCGCGCCGGGCGCCATACAGATGGCGACACCAGCAACAGCCAGAGTTCAATGTCGAACCAGGGGATACGAGGAGAGTCATGACCGAGACGGTGAGCGGGAGCCAGACACGCAAGGCAAGCAAGGGTGTGCCGATCGAGCGGGTGTTCTCGACCAAGGGCGTGCATCCCTACGACGAGCTGACCTGGGAGCGGCGCGACGTCGTCCAGACCAACTGGCGCACCGGCGACACCGTCTTCGAGCAGCGTGACGTGGAGTTCCCCGACACCTGGTCGCTGAACGCCTCGACGATCGTGACCACCAAGTACTTCCGCGGCGCCGTTGGCACCGACGCACGTGAGTGGAGCCTCAAGCAGCTCATCGACCGCGTCGTGAAGACCTACCGCAAGGGCGGGGAGGACAACGGCTACTTCGCCGACGCCGAGCAGGCCGAGCTGTTCGAGCACGAGCTGACCTGGCTGCTGGCCCACCAGTACTTCTCCTTCAACTCCCCGGTCTGGTTCAACGTCGGCACCGCCTCCCCGCAGCAGGTCAGCGCCTGCTTCATCCTGGCCGTCGACGACTCGATGGACTCGATCCTGAACTGGTACAAGGAGGAGGGCTTCATCTTCAAGGGCGGCTCCGGCGCCGGCCTGAACCTCTCCCGGATCCGCTCCTCCAGGGAGCTGCTCTCATCGGGCGGTACGGCGTCCGGCCCGGTCTCCTTCATGCGGGGCGCCGACGCGTCCGCGGGCACCATCAAGTCCGGTGGCGCCACCCGCCGCGCGGCCAAGATGGTGGTGCTGGACGTCGACCACCCCGACATCGTGGAGTTCGTGGAGACCAAGGCCAAGGAGGAGAACAAGATCCGCGCGCTGCGCGACGCCGGCTTCGACATGGACCTCGGCGGCGCCGACATCACCTCGGTGCAGTACCAGAACGCCAACAACTCGGTGCGGGTCAGCGACGAGTTCATGCGCGCGGTCGAGGACGGCACCGACTTCGGGCTGCGGGCCCGTGGCACCGGCGAGGTCATTGAGACCGTCGACGCCCGCGAGCTGTTCACCAAGATCAGCGAGGCCGCGTGGGCCTGTGCCGACCCGGGGCTGCAGTACGACGACACGATCAACGACTGGCACACCAACCCCGAGACCGGCCGGATCACCGCGTCCAACCCGTGCTCGGAGTACATGTCTCTCGACAACTCCTCGTGCAACCTGGCGTCGCTGAACCTGATGAAGTTCCTTCGCGACGACGACACCTTCGACGCGCCGCTGCTCGCCAAGGCCGTCGAGGTGATCATCACCGCGATGGACATCTCGATCTGCTTCGCGGACTTCCCGACCACCGCGATCGGGGACACCACCCGCGACTACCGCCAGCTCGGCATCGGGTACGCCAACCTGGGCGCGCTGCTGATGGCGATGGGCCTGGGCTACGACTCCGACGGGGGCCGCTCGATGGCCGCCGCAATCACGTCGCTGATGACCGGCACGTCGTACAAGAGGAGTGCGGAGCTGGCCGCGGTGGTCGGCCCGTACGCCGGCTACGCCCGCAACGCCGACGCCCACAAGCGGGTGATGCGCAAGCACCAGGCCGCGAACGACGCCGTCCGCACGGTGCACACCGAGGACCTCGCGGTGCACAAGCTGGCCGCGAAGGCGTGGGAGCAGACCGTCAAGCTCGGCGAGAAGAACGGCTACCGCAACGCGCAAGCCTCGGTGTTGGCGCCGACCGGAACGATCGGCTTCATGATGGATTGCGACACCACCGGCATCGAGCCGGACATCGCCCTGGTGAAGTACAAGAGTCTCGCCGGCGGCGGCATGCTCAAGATCGTCAACCGCACCGTGCCGATGGCGATGAGGACGCTGGGGTACGACGACCCGATGATCCGCGGCGTGCTCGACCACATCGACGCCCACGACACGATCGAAGGGGCTCCAGGCATGAAGGACGAGGACCTCGCGGTCTTCGACTGCGCCTTC
>JBBSVL010000346.1:0-3156 GCA_038233595.1 Propionibacteriales bacterium
AAGCGTGGCAGCGCTGCCGGTGCCGGGCTCGCACTGTGCATCGCGGGCTCGCCCCGAAGGTCGCGGGCGTAGAACAACCGGTGGCCTGCGTACTCGACCGCGATCACCGCCAGCCAGGTCGGCGCCAGCACCAGGGCGAACATTAGGAAGGACAGGTCCAGCACGTGCAGCGCCAGCAGGGTCGTGAGGTTCGAGACGGGCAGCAGCAGGCTCGAGGAGTTCGCCAGTCGGACGCAGGCCGAGAGCGCCGGGCCGGGGCGAACGCCGGCGCGACCGGCCGCCGCGAGCACGACCAGGCTGAGCAGTACCACGGTCGCGTCCAGGCTGAGCACCGCAGTCACGCCGACCGCGGCGACGAACGTGAGTCCGAGGAACCTGCGGCCAGACGTTCCCGGCCGGCCTATCCGCTCACCGATCGCCCGGAACAGGCCCAGCTCGGCGCAGGCCCCGGCCACCACCAGGATCGCGACGAGGAAGACCACGACCGGCGCCAGCCGGCGTACGGCGTCGGCGGCCTGGTGCCACGACGAGGAGCCGGCCAGCAGGCAGCAAGCGGAGGCGAGAACCGCTACGCCGGCCTCCACCCAGGCCGCAGGGCTCCGGAAGGCTACGACCAGCAGTGCGACCAGAGACATGAGCGGCACCACCTCACCGGCGGCGGTGAAGGCCGCAAGTGGGAGGGGGGGCACCCGATGAGCCTAGAAGTACCCCGAAGGGTGGCGAAGTTTACGGAACCTTCCTGCCGGGCACCTTGATACTGGTTTGTGAAGGCCGACGGTCCGTCGGTCCAACAGCAGTACTGAGGAGACGAACATGATCATTCTTGGCATCATTCTGCTGATCCTGGGTTTCGTGCTGCACGTCCCGATCCTGTGGACCATCGGGATCATCCTGGTTGTGATCGGGGCCGTGCTCTGGGTGCTCGGCTCGATGGGACGCGCCGTAGGCCCGCGCAACCACTACTACTAGGCCACCTTTGGTAGGCGCGTCGACCTGATCGCGAGCTGGGTCAGGTCGACGCGGAACAGTCCGTTCGTGGGTGCCAGCGGTGCCGCGTGAGATGGGGGGCACCCCGGCCCGCGCTTCGGCTCCGCGATGAGCCGAACCGTCGCGGCTCGAGGCTGGTTCAGGATATGCGGGGTGCGCATGTATGCGCACCCCGCAATCTTGCGCACGATGCAAGTAATGATTACATTGGCCGACATGGCACCGGAGACACGGGTCGAGGAGCGGCCAACAGCGATCCTCGACCGGCGCGAGCGCAAGAAGAACCAGACTCGTCGACGGCTCCAGCTCGCCACGTTGCGGATGGCGGCCGCCCAGGGCCTTGATGGGGTGACCACCGAGCAGATCGCCGACGCGGCCGACGTGTCACCGCGGACGTTCTTCAACTACTTCCCGTCCAAGCAAGCGGCCCTGATGGCCGCGGAGCCGGGGCGTGACGAACGGCTGCGGGCGTCCCTGGTGGCGCGTCCTGTCGACGAGTCCCCGGTGGCTTCGCTCCGGGCGATCATGGTCGACCTGGCAGCCGAGCTGGTGGAACGACGCGAAGAATGGCAGCTGCGAGCCGCGCTGGTGCGGGAGAACCCCGAGCTGCTCGCGGCCAACTTCGCCAGCTGGAACCGGCTGGAGCGGGCACTGGCGCTGGGTGTCGCGGACCGGACAGGGTCAGACGTCGTGGCAGATGTCTACCCGACGTTGTTGGTCGGCGTGATGGTCAGTGCGATGCGCACCGTGACGTTGCGCTGGGGCGCGGGCGACGGCGACACCGCCCTGCCCGACCTGGTGGCCGACGCGATCGACGCCATCGGCGCCGGACTTCCTGTCCCGGCTCGCAGGGACAGAACCCCGCATGGCTGACCAGGTCGCCGAGGTTCCCGCACCAGCGGTCGGCCGCACCCGGCTGGTGATCATCGGGGCACTCCTGCTCGGGATGCTGCTGGCGGCCCTGGACCAGACCATCGTGGCCACGGCCCTGCCGACCATCGTGGGCGACCTCGGCGGGCTGAACCACCTGTCCTGGATCGTCACGGCGTACCTGCTGGCCTCCACGGCCTCGACCCCGTTGTGGGGCAAGCTCGGCGACCTCTACGGGCGCAAGGTGTTCTTCCAGGCGGCCATCATCATCTTCCTGGTCGGCTCCGTTCTTGCCGGGATCAGCCAGTCGATGATCGAGCTGATCGTCTTCCGCGCCATCCAGGGCCTCGGCGGCGGCGGACTGATCGTGGGCGCACAGTCGATCATCGGTGACGTCGTGCCGCCGCGGGAACGCGGCAAGTACCAGGGCTTCTTCGGGGCCGTGTTCGGGGTGACCAGCGTGATCGGCCCGCTGATCGGCGGCCTGCTCGTCGACCACCTGTCCTGGCGCTGGGTGTTCTACGTCAACCTGCCCGTAGGGGCCGTCGCCCTGGTGGTGGTCGCTGCGGTGCTGCCCAGCACCGGTCGCCGGATCAGGCGGCAGATCGACTACCTCGGTACGGCGACCCTGGCGGCCGCCGCGACCGGACTGGTCCTGGTGACCACGCTCGGCGGCAACACCTACTCCTGGGGGTCGCCGTTCATCATCGGTCTCGCGGTCGCGAGCGTCGTCCTGGTCGGGCTGTTCATCCTGATCGAGAGCCGGGCGGCCGAACCGGTGATCCCGTTGCGCCTGTTCCGCAACAAGGTCTTCTCGGCCTCGAGCGGAATCGGCTTCGTGGTCGGGTTCGCGATGTTCGGCGCGATCACCTTCCTGCCGCTCTTCCTCCAGGTCGTCAAGGGTGCGGCGCCCACCGGCTCGGGCCTCCAGCTGCTCCCGATGATGGCCGGCCTGCTGCTGACCTCCATCGGATCGGGTCAGCTGATCTCCCGATGGGGCCGCTACAAGGTGTTCCCGGTCGCCGGCACCGCGATCATGACCCTGGGGCTGTTCCTGTTCTCCACCATGGACCAGAACACTCCCTCGTTGCTGGTCTCAGTGTTCATGTTCGTCTTCGGCGTTGGCCTGGGCGGGGTGATGCAGGTGCTGGTGATCGCCGTGCAGAGCTCCGTGGACTACAAGGACCTGGGCACCGCGACGTCCGGTGCGACGTTCTTCCGCTCGATCGGAGGATCGTTCGGGACCGCCCTGTTCGGGGCGATCTTCGCCGCGGTGCTCACCGGCAACCTGTCCGGCGT
>JBBSVL010000347.1:0-3139 GCA_038233595.1 Propionibacteriales bacterium
ACACGGCCTCGCAGGCTGTGATCGCGCTCAAGGGCACCAAGGCGGCGAAGGCCACCTCGATCTCTGATCTCGCCAAGCTCAAGCTGGGCGCCCAGACCGGCACGACGTCGCTGACCGAGATCCGTGACCAGGTCAAGCCGACGAGCGAGCCGCTGGTCTTCGACGACACCAACGTCGCGAAGAACGCGCTGCTGAACCACCAGGCGGACGCGATCGTGGCCGACCTGCCGACAGCCTTCTACATCACGTCCGTGGAGATCCCCAAGGGCAAGATCATCGGCCAGTTCAAGAGCAGCGGTCCGGCCGAGCAGTTCGGTCTGCTCTCGGAGAAGGGAAGCAAGCTCGTGCCCTGCCTGAACCACGCGCTCGATATCCTCGCCAAGAACGGCACCCTGGCCACGCTGCAGAAGAAGTGGCTCTCGGAGACCGTCAACGTGCCAGTCCTCGGCCAGTAACGGCGATGCAGACGGCCGGGTGGACGCCGAGCCGGCTCGAGATCGAACGTCGCCGGGTCAGGCGTGCGCTCGCCGTAAGACGGGTCGTGCTCGCGTCTGCTGCCACGGTCGTCTTCTTCGGGGTGCTGGTCTGGGTGGTGACCAGCTCGGCGGGCTGGCCGACCGTCAAGGAGTCCTTCTTCAACGCTCATGAGGCCGGGAAGGCGTGGCCCTCGATCATCAAGGGCTTCGGGAAGAACGTGGCGATGTTCCTGATTGCCGAGCCGCTGATCCTGGTGCTGGGAGCGGTCGTCGCGGTCGTACGGAGCACGTCGTCGGCGGTGACGTTCCCGCTCCGGGTCGTTGCTGTCGTCTATACCGACGTGTTCCGGGGCATCCCGAGCATCCTGCTGGTCTTTCTCTTCGCCTTCGGCGTGCCGGCGCTGCAGCTGACCGGTGTCACCAATAGCCTGTTCTGGCTTGCCCTGATCGCACTTGTCCTCTCCTACGGCGCCTACGTCGCCGAGGTGTTCCGGGCCGGAATCGAGTCGGTCCACCCCTCGCAGATCGCGAGTGCCCGGGCGCTTGGGCTCTCCGAGGCGCAGACGATGCGCCGCGTGGTCCTGCCCCAGGCGGTGCGCCGCGTCGTTCCCCCGCTGCTCAACGACTTCGTCTCGCTGCAGAAGGACACCGCACTGGCCGGCGCGGTCGGTGTGTTCGAGGGTCTCTTCGCCGCTCGTGACTACGCCAACTACCACTTCAACTTCACGCCGTACGTCGTCACCGCGCTGCTGTTCATCGCTCTCACCGTGCCGCTGGCCCGGTTCACCGACTGGCTCGGCAGCCGTGGCGCGCGACGGTTCGCCGGCGGAGTCGCGCGATGACGTTGTTGCAGCTCGAGCAGGTCCGCAAGTCGTACGGCGCCCGCGTGGTGCTCACCGACGTCGACCTCGAGCTGGCCCGCCACGATGTGGTCTGCCTGATCGGGGCGTCCGGCAGCGGCAAGTCCACCCTGCTGCGCTGCGTGAACCTCCTCGAGCAGGTCGACGACGGGGTGATCCGTTTCGATGGCGAGGACATCACCGACCCCCGGATCGACCCGCGTCGGGTCCGGCGCCGGATGGGGATGGTGTTCCAGGCCTACAACCTCTTTCCGCACATGAGCGTCCTGCGCAACGTGACGCTCGCGCCGCAGCTCGTGCACGGCGTGTCCGCTGAGGAGGCGAGGTCACGAGCCCTGGAGCTGCTGGACCGCTTCGGGCTGTCCGACCAGGCCGACGCGCACCCGGACCAGCTCAGCGGCGGCCAGCAACAGCGCGTCGCGCTGGCTCGGGCGCTTGTGGGACGGCCCGAAGTGTTGTTGCTCGACGAAGTGACCTCCGCGCTGGATCCCGAGTTGGTCGGTGAGATGCTCGCGGTGCTGCGAGACCTCGCCGGCGAGGGCACCACGATGATGCTGGCTACCCATGAGATGGGCTTCGCGCGTGAGGTGGCGAGCCGCGTCTGCTTCCTCGACAACGGTGTGATCCTCGAGCAGGGAACACCGGAGCAGGTACTCGGTGACCCGGTCGAGGACCGTACCCGACAGTTCCTTCGACGAGTCCTGTGACCTTCCCGATGCCATGATCGGCGCATGAGCTATCAGCTGGGACAGGGCACCGGGCCGCTCGCGGGGCTGAAGGTGGTGGAGCTGGCCGGCATCGGGCCGGGCCCGCACGCCTGCATGATCCTGGCCGACCTCGGCGCCGACGTGATCCGGGTGGACCGGCCCGGTGGCGGGATGCTCGGCGGTGGTCCGCACGACATCCTCACCCGGGGCCGGCCCAGCGTGGCACTGGACCTGAAGCACCCTGCAGCCGTGGAGACCGTGCTACGGCTGGTCGAGGACGCGGACGTCCTCGTCGAGGGGATGCGCCCGGGGGCTGCCGAACGGCTCGGGCTCGGGCCGGATGAGTGCCAGGCACGCAACGCCAGGCTCGTCTACGCCCGGATGACCGGCTGGGGGCAGACCGGGCCGCTGGCACAGTCGGCCGGGCACGACATGAACTACATCTCGGTGGCCGGTGCGCTGTTCGGTCTCGGTCAGGATGCGACGAAACCGCACTTCCCGAACAACCTGCTCGGGGACTTCGGCGGCGGGTCGACGTACCTGGTGATCGGGGTGCTTGCGGCGGTTCTCGAGGCCAGGCTGTCCGGGAAGGGCCAGGTCGTCGACGCCGCGATCGTGGACGGGACTGCACACCTGAACGCGATGGGTGCCGCGATGCTGGCGGTGGGTGTCCCGGCCGACCGCCGGATGTCGGGGATGCTCGACGGCGGGATCCCCTACTACGACGTCTATGAGACCTCCGACGGCAGACACCTTTCGGTCGCTCCGCTGGAGGGAAGGTTCTACGAGGAGCTCCTGGAGATCCTCGGCCTCACCGGCAAGGTCCCCGACCGCAACGACCTCGCCTCCCTCGATGAGCTGCGCACGGCGCTGGCCCAGCGGATCAGGGAGCGGACCCAGGCGGAGTGGGTCGCCGACTTCGAGGGCACCGACGCCTGCGTGGCCGGGATCATCCCGCTGGACGAGGCCTTCCGGCACCCGCACAACGTGGCGCGTGAGGTGTTCGTCGAGCGTGACGGGCTCACCCAGCCGACCCCGGCCCCACGCTTCTCACGCACGGCACCCACTCTGACCACCGGTCCCTCCACCGCCGGCG
>JBBSVL010000348.1:0-3129 GCA_038233595.1 Propionibacteriales bacterium
CCCCTCGTGTCAGTCGTAGAAGACCGAGCGGTTGAGGATCGACCGCTTCCAGAGTGCGTTCCGGTCGGCCTCGCTCAGCCCAACGGCGTCGGCGACATCGAGCCACTGTCCCTGGATCGTGGAGACGATGTGGTCGACGATCTCCTTGGCCTCGGGTCGCGACAGTCCGTAGTCGGCAGCTGCCGAGACACACACGGCGAAATGGCTGCCTCGGCTGCCGTCCCTGCCGACGTCCATGGCTTGGGCCGAGGTGTCGGTCGAACGCACCTGTGGCGTCAGGTCGAACGCGGGGGTGAGTTCGAGGGACTGACCGTCCCAGAACGCTGCGTGGTTGCGAGCGTGGTCGTCGTTGTTGCCGATGGCGACGTTGAAGACGACCCTCTCGAAAAGCGTGCGACCCGCCTCGCGGGGTGCGCGTCCGTGCTCACGTAGCACGTCGAGCAGCTCGGGGTAGGAGCCATAGCGTGCGCCGAGGTGAGCATCGAGCGCGAGCATCGTCAGTCCTGACACGACGTGACGGCGCTGACCGCCGGCGAGCCGGTCGAAGCGCTCGACGAGAAGCACGTTGCGGCCCATCGACGTGATGACTCGCACGTTCGGAACATCCAGCCCACACTTCCTCGCCAGGTCGATCGCGACGGCCTCCGCCCTGATGACGGGGTGCACGTCGGTGGAGACCGACAGCTTGGCGATGTACTCGGTGCCGTCGTCGTCGCTGAGAAGGACCTTCGGGTGCGCGCCACCGATGGCGGTGCCGTTGATGAGTGCGTCGCCGATGGCCGGGCTCAGCGGCAACCCGGCGAGCACCTTCTCCGCAGCGTCGTACAACTCATCGAGGGTGGCGGTGTCCAGGCGTGGGCGGTACGCCGTGGCGCTCTCCTGGAAGTCAATGGCTCCGAACCGGTTCGAGCCGGACTCCAGCATGTAGGTCTCGATGCTGAGCGCCCGGTCCCCGGCCCCCAGGCGGTTGCCGATGACGCGCTGGCCCCAGGAGTCCGGGGTCGCGTCGTTGAGGCAGGCGGCGATGGTCAGCCCGTCGAGCGCCTCCTGGGCGCCACGCCGCAGCGGGAGCTCGGGGGCGTAGAGGCTGATCGCAGCCTCGTTCTCGAGGTAGGACCGCGCGTAGGTGAAGTCGAGACGGGCCGGGCCGACGCGATCCACGGCCCCCGCGACCACCGGCTGCGACTCGCCAGGCAGCCAGGTCCATGCGAATACGCGTCGTTCCCGGAACGGGTCAGAAGTCATCACCGAGCTCGGCCTTCTTCCGTGGTGCGTCTACACGGGTGGGCAGCAACGCGAGCCGGTCGCGGCCTTCACGACGCAGGCGCGAGAGCTCTTCCCGGTCCTCGGCGCCGAACAAGGGGACACCCAGAATGTCGGCGGCGTTGAAGACATTGCCGATGGAGACAGCAGGATCACCCGCTTCGATGGCAGCGATCGTGCGTCGGTCCACGCCGACGCGAGCAGCCAGTTCCGCCGCGGTCCATCGGCGCGCGAAGCGGGCAGCCTTGATCTGCTGCCCGAGAACAGCTGCGGCATCGGCCGCACCCTTTCGAAACGAAACGCGGAGGCGTGCCATGAATGCTCCTTACTTTGAACACAAATTAGCATTAAGCACAAAGTAATGCACTCCGCGAGCCTATGAGGGCAAGGCTCCGACCGCGTCGACGCGCGACCCTAAGTCGTCACGCACCACGAATGACCGCAGCTGGGTCAGGGGTTCGCGATCGTCGATCGGGGTTCACGCCTGCGCCAGTGCCCGGTCACGGGACTCGATCAACTTCCGGCGTCTGGCCGACACGAGCAGCCCTGTGTCTCCGAGCTCGATGGAACTCGTCGCGTGGCCTGCAGGTATTCCCGCAGCTCGCATCAGGGTGCCCGCCCGGTCGGACACCGACCCCGCGATCCCGAAGTGCCCGAGCAGGTCCTTGGTCGTCATCCCAGCCGACCAGACACCTGCCGTCCGGTTGCCCGTGCAGATGACCCAGGCGATGGCAGCGGCGCCGCGCACCGGCGAACCCTTACGGGCGAACACCTTGGGGTCGTTGCGTGCGGCCCGAGCCAGGAACCGCCGCATCGCGGTCCGGGCCTCAACGTCGAACAGCGCCTCAGCACAGCCATCACACTCCTCGAGGATCGCCCGCACAGTCGGCCGGATGCCCTCCCCCACGCCCACCCAGTCGAACTCCTCGCCCGGCAGTGGCACGTCGTCGAGCGCCATCAGCGCGTCCATCCCGCCCACGTCGCGGGCGAGGTACTCCAGCGTCCACTCGCTGTCGCTCAGGCCATCGATCCGCCCGGTCTCGAGCAGCGACGCTGCCAGTTCGGCCATAGCCGATTGCCGGTCACTGCGGATCAGCTGGAGGTACTCCGGCTCGTAGTGATCGACTGCCGCCAAGGTCTCAGCGGTCAGGTCGGCGCGAATGCCGTTGCGGTCATGGCAGTAGCGGATGTAGGCGCGCACCAGGTCCGGGAGCTTCGCCAGGTACGCCGGCTCGGCGATCACCTTGCGCGGGAACCAGTCGGACAGCAGCATCTCCACCGTCACCGGGCTCCACCGCCACGGATCCCCCGGCGCATAGTCGGTGCAGAACCACAACACGCTCTCCAGCAGGCTGCGATGCTCATCGTCGTCGAGAGCCTCCCCGAACGGGGAGGCGAAGAACTCGTCCGCGACCGCGACCGCCTCCTCCCGCGACCACTCCTTCCACTCGGGTGCCACCCCACCGGCAGGCAGCATCCGCACCATCCACTCGACCAGCGGACGGCACATCGGCCAGCTGTCCGAGGTCAGCGGCGGGAAGAACCGCGACCCGGAGTCGATCGCCGCCTCGATCACCGCCCGCGCCGTGGCCGGATCGGTCCGCGTCAGCGACTGGTCCACATCGTCGATCAGGCTCTCCATCTTGACGGCCAGATCCTCCAGCGACTCGGGAACAAGGAACGCGTCCTTCACCACCGTGCCGAGGTTGTGATCGACGTACACCAGCGCGGACAGCGCCTCCCCCGTCGGCAGCGTCACGCCCAGCAGGTAGTCGTCCCCGTCGCCCAGTACGTGGGTCATGAACCAGACATCGGAGTCGAGGCGCGCGTCGTCGAGCCCGGTCAGCCAGCCAGGCAACGGGTGCC
>JBBSVL010000349.1:0-3121 GCA_038233595.1 Propionibacteriales bacterium
GCGCCAATCATCGAGCGCGACCCGAGTGTCAACAAGAGCTTGCTGCTGCGGCTCATCGCCGGCGTGCGGGGCTTGTAGTGGCCACCCGCAACGCCAACCGGCGCAAGCACGGCGGCACTGCCGTCAAGATCGTGGTGACCGGGCCGTTCTCGGCCGGTAAGACGACCCTGATCCGTACGATCAGCGAGATCACCGTCCTGTCGACCGAGCGCGACATCACCGACTCGACGCGGTCGCGCAAGGCCGAGACGACCGTGGCGATGGACTTCGGCCGGATCACCATCGACCGCGACCTGGTGCTCTACCTGTTCGGCACGCCCGGACAGGACCGGTTCGACTTCATGTGGGAGATCCTCGGCGAGGGCATGCTCGGCTACATCCTGCTGCTCGACGCCTCGCAACCAGACTCGCTGACCGAATCGGTCGCCATCCTGGCGGCCTTCCGCCGGATGGCCCGGGTGCCGTTCGTGGTGGCGCTCAACCGGGCGGCCGGCCTCGACCAAGCGGAAGAGGACCGGGTCCGCTCGGTGCTCGAGCTGGACGAGGACACACCGGTCGTGCCGTGCGACGCCACCGACCGGGAGTCGGTGAAGACGGTTCTGCTGGCGCTGCTCTACTCGGTCGTCGACCAGCTCGACGCACCCGCGGCCGTACGGGCCTGACGATGTGGCCCTTCCGGCGGGGCCGAAGTCGGCGGGGCGGAGGGCCGCGACCGCCTCGAGGTCGCCATGTGCTCGGCAGTCCGTTGCGGGCAGCGGCGCCACCCGATGCCACACTGGTGGACTCTGCGACCGTCGTGTCCTCGATGCCGACCCCGTCCGGGGCTCGGGTCGAGCTCGGCTTCCGAGACGGGACGACGACGACTCTGCCTCCGGAGTCCGCGCAGGCGGTAGCGCTGGAGGAACTGGCCGGACTGCTGATCCGGCGCGCGTGATCGGGCCGCTCGACAGGGTCGCTCGACAGGGACGGCCGGTTGCTGGTGGTATCCCGCACCGTCATACCTGGCGTACGTTGACCTGCATGCGAACGACGATGAAAGTGGACGCCGAGACCCGTGATCTGGTCAGGCAGGTCGCTGCCGCGCGTGCCCTCGACTTCGACGCGACGATCCGGCTCGGCATGGCGGCCCTGCACCGGGAGGCCCGGCGCGAGCAGATGCGGCGTGAGTCGGCGGCGGCGGCGGCCGATCCAGTGGATCTGGCCGAGGCCCAGCGGGTGTTGCGCGACATGGAGGCCTGGGGTGCGCGGTGACGTGGTGCGGGTCCCTGCGGCGCGGGGCGCCGGCGGGCGCGAGCAGCAGGACGGGAGGTACGGCGTCGTCGTGCAGTCCGACGACCTGATGCTGTCGACCGTTCTGGTCACGCCGACCTCGACCGGCAGCGTGCCCATGGGGCATCGCCCCGAGGTGACCATCCTCGGCGAGCGGACCTGTCTGCTGGTGGAGCAGACCCGTGCGGTCACCCGCGAGGCCTTGGGCGCGCCGGTCGCGAGCTTGTCCTATGACGACCTTCGACGGCTCGACGACGCACTGCGGCTTGCGCTGGCGCTGGACTGATCGGTTTGGCCGGTTCACAACGGCTACGCCAGTGCTACGGTTGTCGCATGGTGCGCATCGCGACCCGCGAACTTCGCAACGACACGGCGGGCGTGCTGCGCCGGGTGCAGGCCGGCGAGGACGTGGTCATCACCGTCAAGGGTGAGCCCGTCGCCCAGCTCGTTCCGCTGAGCGTGAAGCGTCGGCGCCCCGTCCCCGGGGCGGAGATGCTCCGCCGCCTGGACGGAGGACAGACCGACCCGGGACTTCGGGAGGAGTTGGCGTGGCTGGCCGGGGACACGACCGACGACCTCGGTCCGATCCGCTGATTTCCGGTGAGCTTGCGCTCTTCGACACCTCGGTCTTAATCGCGGCGGAGTCCGGGCGGCTCCTGAGCCGCGACATCGCCACTTAGCAGATCGCCATCTCGGTCGTCACCCTCGCCGAGCTCAACGCGGGAATTCTGGCAGCTTCGACCTCGGCGGTGCGTGCTGATCGCCTGGCCACCCTTGAACGGCTCAGCGACGTCGAGGTCATCCCGATCGACGAGAGCGCCGCGCTGTCGTGGGCGCGGCTGCGCAGCCACCTCGCCGAGAGCGGGGGGCGCGTCAACGTGAACGACCTGTGGATCGCCGCAACCGCGGTCGCCCGTGGGCTGCCGGTGCTCACCCAGGACGCCGACTTCGATCCGCTCGACGGAGTCGGCGGGCTTACCGTCGTCCGGGTGTAGGTCAAGGGTCCGCCGCTTTCGTCCGAAGGTCTGGGCAACGACGTCGTTGGAGGAGACCCTCGCGTGAAGCAGCTCGGCGACATCCTGCTCGAGGGTGGGCACGTCACGCCTGACCAGCTGTCCGGCGCGGTCGATGAGCAACGTCGCCTCGGTCGCAGCCTGGGGCGGGTGCTGGTCGACCTCGGCGTGCTGACCGAGGGGCAGCTCGTCGCCGCGCTCGCGACCCAGATCGGGCTGAAGTTCGTCGATCTGTCGGACTTCCCGGTCGACGGCTCGGCCGTCTCGCGCGTACCCGCGCCGGTCTGCCGCCGGCACAACGCCCTGCCCATCGGCTACGACGACGGCAAGCTCGTCGTCGCGATGGCCGACCCCGCCAACGTCTTCGCCGTCGACGACATCCGCTCCATGACCAGGATGGAAGTACGCCCGGTCGTCGCCACGAAAGCCGACGTCCTGGCGGCGATCAACCGCTACCACCGCGGCGACGACGAGATGGACGAGCTGACCTCGGCGCTGCACTCGAACGACGAGGAGGACGACCTCTCCCACATCAAGGAGGTCGTCGAGGATGCGCCGATCGTCAAGTTCGTCAACCTGCTGATCACCCAAGCGATCCAGGACCGCGCCTCCGACATCCACATCGAGCCGGCCGAGAAGGACCTGCGGGTCCGCTTCCGGATCGACGGGGTGCTGCACGAGGTGATGCGCTCGCCGAAGAGCATCACCTCCGGGGTGACCAGCCGCCTGAAGATCATGGCCGACATCAACATCGCCGAACGGCGGATCCCGCAGGACGGCCGGCTGTCGGTCACCAGCAACGGCAAGAAGATCGACCTGCGCGTGGCTACCCTGCCGAC
>JBBSVL010000350.1:0-3112 GCA_038233595.1 Propionibacteriales bacterium
GCGGTGCGCGCGGACTACGACCGGGTGCTCAAGCAGCGCAACTCGCTGCTCAAGAGCGCCCGTGCGGCGCGGTTCGGATCCGGCTCCACAGAGGGCCCGCTCAGCACGCTGGGCGTGTGGGACGCCAACCTGGCCCGCCTCGGGGCGGAGCTGGTGGCCGCACGGATCCGGCTGGTCGAGGACCTGAACCCGTTGCTGGGCAAGGCCTACGAGGCAGTTGCCCGCGGGGCGTCGCGCGACGATGCGGTGATGAGCTACCGGTGCTCGTTCGAGGCCGCCGGCACGACCGATCAGGGCGATCTCACCCAGGCGTTGCTGGCCGAGGTGGCCCGTCGTCGCCCCGAGGAGCTTGACCGCGGGACCACCCTGGTCGGACCGCACCGCGACGACCTGGTGTTCGCCCTGGGTGACCTGCCAGTGAAGGGGTACGCGAGCCACGGCGAGGCCTGGTCCTTCGCGCTGGGGCTGCGGCTGGCCTCCTACGACCTGCTCCGCAGCCCGGTTCTCGCTGGCCCGAGCGTCGTTGGCGACGACCCGATCCTGGTGCTGGACGACGTCTTCGCCGAGCTCGACGTGGGTCGTCGCGACCAGCTGGCCGAGCTCGTCGCCGGCGCCGAGCAGGTCCTGGTCACTGCTGCGGTCGCCGACGACGTGCCCCTGGCCCTGCGAGGCACCCGTCACACGGTCGCCGACGGACGGGTCACCCGTGATGAGTGAGGAGCCCGAGCCGACCGACGAGCCGGCGGGACCGGAGGCAGCAGCGGACACCCCACCAGCGCTGTCGGGGCACGACGACAGCGGTCTCGATCTGGCCAGGTCGATCGCCCGCGGCCTGGCCGGACGCACTCCGAAGCGTCGCAAGCGAGGTGCACCCGGCCCCTCCGACCTGCACCGCAGCGGTCCTTCGAGGCCCAGCGGCGCGCATCCCGACGAGCGTGACCCGCAGACCCTGGACTCGAGCATGGAACGGTTCGTGGCCGACCAGGGCTGGGGCACCGAGCTGCGGGTGCACGGCGTCTTCGGGCGCTGGGCGGCGATCGTCGGGCGGGAGATCGCCGAGCACTGTCGCCCCGAGTCCTACGCCGAGGGGCGGCTCGTCGTACGCACCGACTCCACGGCATGGGCCACCCAGCTCACCCTGCTGGCCGGATCCGTGGTCAAGCGGCTCAACGAGGAGCTCGGTGACGAGACGGTCCGGGTGATCGACGTGGTCGGGCCACGAGGACCCAGCTGGAAGAAGGGCCGGCTCCGGGTGAAGGGCCGCGGCCCTCGAGACACCTACGGCTGACTCCCAGAGCCGATCTGACCGCCTCGCGGACGTATCAGGGGTCCAGCGAAGCCCTGCGCGGGCCTGCAACGGGCCGTTGCAGGCCCGCCAGAGGCATTTTGGCGGCGATGACGTCGGGAACCTGTGGACACATGCGTGATTTGAGGTGTCTGACAGGTAAACTGACAGCAGGTCGCCCAGTGCGGGAACCCCCGTCCCGGGCGGCCCTTGCTGCCTCAGCAGGAGGCGCGGAACCAGAGAGGCACAACTGATCCGTGGTTGACCAAAACGCCGAGGAGAACCTCGGCCTCCCGCAGAGCCAGACAGCAGACCCCGACAACGCTGAAGTGCCGGTGCCCGACGCGGACGTGACCGGCGACGGCGGCGGCCACGCGGTGGAGGCGGGCAGGTACGACGCCAGTGCGATCCAGGTGCTCGAGGGCCTCGAGGCGGTGCGCAAGCGGCCCGGGATGTACATCGGCTCCACCGGCGAGCGCGGCCTGCACCACCTGGTCTGGGAGGTCGTGGACAACTCAGTCGACGAGGCGCTGGCCGGCTACTGCGACCGCGTCGACGTGGTGATCCTGCCCGGTCGCTGTGTGGAGGTCCGCGACAACGGTCGTGGCATCCCGGTCGACATCCCGCCGGGCCAGGATCTCCCTGCCCTCACCGTGGTGCTCACCGTGCTGCACGCCGGGGGCAAGTTCGGTGGCGGCGGCTACAAGGTGTCCGGTGGTCTGCACGGGGTGGGCGTCTCGGTGGTCAACGCACTCTCCGCGCGGGTCGAGGTCGAGGTGTGCCGCAACGGGTTCCGCTGGAGCCAGGCGTTCGTCAACGGTGCCCCGGAGGCTCCACTGGCCAAGCACGAGGAGACCGCGAGGACCGGCACGACCACCAGGTTCTGGCCGAGCGCGGAGATCTTCGAGACCACGAACTTCTCCTTCGAGACGATCACGAACCGGCTGCGGGAGTACGCCTTCCTCAACAAGGGCCTGGAGATCGTGGTCCGCGACGCGCGCCCACAGGTCGAGGAAGCAGCCTCGGTCGCGCAGGACATCGCCGACGACCCGATGCAGCACGAGGGCGCCCACGAGACCGAGGGCGGCCTGGACGACGCCGTACATTTCGAGGGCGGAGCGCTGGAACGCCGGTTCAAGTTCGACCGGGGCCTGGTGGACTACGTGGAGTACCTCAACCGGACCAAGACCACGGCGAACCCCTCGATCATCAGCTTCGAGGCGTCGACCCCGCCCAGCGCCGAGGACCAGATGAGCCTGGAGCTGGCGATGCAGTGGAACACCACCTACGCCGAGTCCGTGCACACCTTCGCCAACACCATCAACACCCACGAGGGCGGGACCCACGAAGAGGGCTTCCGCAGCGCGCTCACCAGCCTGGTCAACCACTGGGGTGAGGAGTGGGGCCTGATGAAGAAGCCCGAGGACCGGGTCAAGGGCGACGACATCCGCGAGGGGCTGACCGCGATCATCTCGATCAAGCTCGGCGAGCCCCAGTTCGAGGGCCAGACAAAGACCAAGCTCGGCAACACCGAGGCCAAGGGCTTCGTACAACGGATCGTCAACGACCAGCTCAGCCACTGGCTGCAGGCGAACACGGCCGAGGGCAAGGACATCGTCCGCAAGGCCCAGGCGGCTGCCCAGGCCCGGATGGCGGCGCGCAAGGCCCGTGACCTGGCCCGCTCGCGCAAGGGGTTGCTCGGCGGCGGTGGACTGCCCGGCAAGCTGTCGGACTGTCAGTCGACCAACCCCGAGGAGTGCGAGGTCTTCATCGTCGAGGGTGACTCGGCGGGCGGTTCGGCGCGCCAGGGCCGGGACTCCAGGATCC
>JBBSVL010000351.1:0-3110 GCA_038233595.1 Propionibacteriales bacterium
CCATCAGGTCGTCGGTCTCCTGCGGCGTGAGCACCGCCGTGGGCTCGTCGAGGATCAGCACCTTGGCGTTGCGGACCAGGGCCTTGACGATCTCGACGCGCTGCTGGACGCCGACCGGGAGGTCCTGTACGAGCGCGTCGGCGGGGATCTGGAGGCCGTAGCGCGCGGAGACCTCCTCGACCTCCTGGCGCGCCCGCCTGCGGTCCAGGAAACCAAACCGGCTGGTGCGCTCGTGGCCGAGCTCGACGTTCTCGGCGACGGTGAAGACCGGAATGAGCATGAAGTGCTGGTGCACCATGCCGATGCCCGCGGCCATCGCGTCACCCGGTCCGTTGAACCGCACGGGGACGTCGTCGACCAGGATTTCTCCCTCGTCGGGCTGGTAGAGCCCGTAGAGGACGTTCATCAGGGTGCTCTTGCCGGCGCCGTTCTCGCCGAGCAGAGCGTGGATCTCCCCCGGCTCCACCACGAGGTCGATCGAGTCGTTCGCGGTCAACGATCCGAACCGTTTGGTGATGCCTCGCAGCTCCAGCTTCACGAGCCTCCCTCTCCTGCGGCACACATTAAGGCAGCGGCCGGGGGGGCATCGCATCGACGATGCTCCCCCCGCCACCTCCGAGGTTGTGCCTCAGAGCAGTGCCTGCATCACTTCGGCTGGCTGGGCGAGGTGATCTTGATCGTGCCCGAGGTGATGTCCGACTTGACCTTGTCCAGCTCCGACTTCAAGGAGCTGGGCACCTTGGAGTCGAACTGGTGGAACGGCGCGAGGCTGGTACCGCCGTTGGCCAGGGTGCCGATGTAGTTGCCGCTCGGGAAGTTCCCGGACGCCGCCTTCTCGACGTACTGCTGGACCGACGTACTCAGGCCCTTCTGGACGCTGGTGATGAAGTACTTGCAGTACTGCGCGGCGCTGAGGCAGCCGTCGGTGTCGACCCAGACCACGTTTACCTTGCCCTTGGAGCCCTGGGCGGCAGCGCCGGCACCGAGGCCGGTGCCACCGGCGACCGGGAAGATGATGTCCGCGCCCTGCTGGATGAAGGCCTGGCTGATCGCCTTGCCCTTGTTCTGGTCGGTGAAGGAGCCGGCGAACGTACCCGCCTTCTGCTTCTTCTCGTTCCAGCCGAGGACCTTGACGGACTTGTTCTTCTTCTGGTTGTAGTACTGCACGCCCTCCCAGAACCCGTCCATGTAGATCGTGACGGGCGGGATGTTCAGACCACCGAAGGTCGCGACCTTGCCGGTCTTGGTCATGCCCGCGGCGAGGTAGCCGCCGAGGAAGCCACCCTGGGCGGTGTTGTACTGCAGGCCGTAGACGTTGCTCAGGCCCTGGTTGCTGTTGTCGATCTCGGCATACTTCTGGTTGGAGTTGGTCTTGGCGATCTTGGCGACCGCGGTGCCCATGAGACCACCGACGGCGATGACGGTGTCGCAACCCTTGTTGGTCTCGGTGGTGAGGTTCGGGTCGTAGTCGTTCTGTGAGTTCGACGCGACGTAGGAGATCTTGATGTTGGAGTTCTTCTTGTTGGCGGCCTTCATGCCGTCCCACGACGCCTGGTTGAAGGAGTGGTCGTCGACGCCGCCGGTGTCGAGCACCATGCACGCGGTGAGCTTCTTGCCCGCGTTGGCGCTGCTCTTGTTGCTGGATGCTGGCCTGCTGCCGCAGCCGGCCGTAGTCAGCAGCGCGACTGCACCCGCGGCTGCGATGATCTTCGTTGCGTGACGCAAGAGCTTCTCCTCTGTCAGTCGACACCGGTGGCGTCGCGAATCAGGGTCACCCTAGTGTCAGCGGGAGCGCGGGAGTACGGCTGTGAGGTTCGTTCGGCGTTTCGTTATCGGTCGGTGACCAATTGCCGCTATCGCGGCGCGACCATCGCCTCGAGGGCGACCCGCGCCAGCAGCCGCGCCCCCACGCCGACGGCGCGCTCGTCGATACGCAGGTTGCCCTGGTGCAGGTCGTAGGTCGGGCCCCCCGGGGTTCGGGTGCCCAGCCGGGCCATCGCCCCGGGCAGGAGCTCGAGATACCACGCGAAGTCCTCCCCACCCAGGCTCTGCTGGGTCGACTGCACGCCCTCAGGACCGAGCATATCGGCGGCGACGCGGCCGAGCAGGGCCGCCGCCGCGTGCTCGTTGACGACCGGCGGGACGCCGCGGACGTAGCTGATGTCGGCCTGCACGCCGTACGGCGCCAGGATCTGGACGATGAGCTCGCGGACGACAGCCTCCGCGTCGGCCCAGGCGACGGCGTCGAGCATCCGCACCGTGCCACGGGCGTGGCCGGTGGACGGGATCACGTTCATGGCTGCGCCGGCCTGCACCACGCCCCAGACGACGCTGGCTCCGGCCCTCGGGTCCAGCCTGCGTGACAGGGCGGCGGGGAGCTCGGTGACCAGCTTGGCCAGTGCGAAGGTGAGGTCCTGGGTGAGGTGCGGACGTGAGGTGTGGCCACCACCACCGCGGAGGCGTACCCCGAGGGCGTCGGCGGCGCCGGTGACCGGACCCTCGCGGAGCCCGATGCTTCCCACGTCGACGGTCGGGTCGCAGTGCAGCATGAAGATCTGGCTCGCGTCGTCGAGGACACCGTCGGCGATCGACCTCAGCGCGCCACCGGGCATCACCTCCTCGGCCGGCTGGAACACCAGCCGCACCCGGCCTGGGAGCCGGTCAGCCACCGAGGCCAGCGCCAGGCCGGCGCCGAGCAGCGCCGTGGTATGCACGTCGTGGCCACAGGCGTGCGCCACGCCGGGCACGGTGCTGCGCCACGGGTCCTCGGTGCGGTCCTCGACCGGGAGCGCATCGAGATCGGCCCGCAGCACGACGGCCGGCGCTGTCCCGGGCCCGACCTCGGCGACCAGGCCGGTGCCGGCCAGCGGACGCGTGCGGACACCTGCATCGGCGAGCCGCTTCTCGACCAGGGCACCGGTGCGTTCCTCGGCCCAGGAGAGCTCGGGGTTGGCGTGCAGGTCACGACGTACGTCGACCAGCTCCTGGTCGAGCCGGGTCAGCTCAGCCTCGATCGCCCCTCGGAGCTCATCCACGAGTGCGTCGGCCACAACGCGCCACCCTACCTACCCCGTTGAGTTGTGCCTCCGGCACCGTTGACATGTGCCTCC
>JBBSVL010000352.1:0-3068 GCA_038233595.1 Propionibacteriales bacterium
CCCACCCTGGTCGGTGTGGGCGCCGCGGCCGTCGACTTCCAGGTCGGCACCGGCCGGATGCCGGCAGAGCAGCCCGGCACCCAGATCCCGCGCAAGCGGGTGAAGTACAACCCCACGGAGATCAACGAGCTTGGCGCCTTCGTCGCCACTCTCGGACCCGGTCCGTCGGTGCCCGCCAAGGAGGACTACAACGCCAGCGGCGCCAGCAACGCCGAGGTCGTGCGCGGCGGAGAGATCTTCCGCACCAACTGCACCGCCTGCCACAACTTCGCCGGCTCCGGTGGCGCCCTGTCCCAGGGCAAGTACGCCCCAAGCCTCTCCGGAGTCAACTCCAAGCACATCTTCGAGGCACTACTGACCGGCCCCCAGCAGATGCCGGTGTTCTCCAACGACGTGCTGACCCCGCAGGACAAGCGTGACGTCATCGCCTACCTGAACAAGACCCGGGAGGCACCGGGGTACGGCGGCTTCTCGATGGGCGCCCTCGGCCCGGTCTCCGAGGGTCTGTTCGCCTGGCTGGTCGGCATCGGCGCCCTGGTCAGCTTCGCGGTCTGGATCGCGTCCCACTCGGCCCGGGTCAAGAAGGGACAGCAGTCGTGACCGACCACGAAAGCCATACTCCCGGAGCCGACGCTGCCCACCGCTCGGAGATCGAGCGAGTCGAGCACGACCCGTACGCCGACCCCGGGCTGGAGGCGCACCAACCGAGGCCTACCGATATCGACCCGGTCGCCGAGCGTCGCGCCGAGCGGCAGGTTGCCACCCTCTTCGGACTCTCCACCCTCTTCACGCTGCTCTTCGTCGTCTGCTACTTCGCGTTCGGTATCGGCGACAACCCGAGCGTCGTACTGGGCCTGGGCGCCTCCACCGTGTCGCTCGGCCTCTGCCTGGGGCTGGCCCTGCTGCTGATCGGGGTCGGCGCGATCCAGTGGGCGCGCAAGCTGATGGGCGACCACGAGATCGTCGAGATGCGCCACCCGGCCCGGTCTTCCGACGAGGACCGCATCGAGACCCTGGCCCAGCTCGACCTCGGGACGGAGGAGTCCGGCATCGGCCGCCGCCCGATGATCCGCAACTCACTGCTGGGTGCGATGGGAGCCCTGGGGCTGCCGGCGATCGTGGCCCTGCGCGACCTCGGTCCGCTGCCCGGCAACAAGCTCCGGGAGACGGTGTGGAAGAAGGGCGTGCGGGTGGTGCAGGACGTCACCGGCGTGCCGATCAAGCCGTCGGACATGGTGGTCGGTGCCCTGGTCAACACCCAGCCCGAGGTCTTCTTCGAGAAGCTGCCCAACGGTGAGCCGAAGTACTCCGGCACCGAGCTGTTGAACGCGAAGACCAAGGCCTCCACCATCATGGTCCGGATCAACCCCAGTGACATCACGCCGTCGAAGGGGCGCGAGGACTGGAACGTCGACGGCATCCTGTGCTACTCCAAGATCTGCACCCACGTCGGCTGCCCGATCTCGCTCTACGAGCAGCAGACCCATCACGTGCTCTGCCCCTGCCACCAGTCCACGTTCGACCTGGCCGACAACGGCAAGATCATCTTCGGGCCGGCCGGCCACAACCTGCCTCAGCTGCCGATCAGCGTCGACAGCGAGGGCTACATCGTCGCGCAGAGCGACTTCACCGTGCCAGTGGGACCCAGCTTCTGGGAACGAGGGTGATTGCGTCATGAGCACCGCTGTGAACAGCAACGGCAAGAAGGCGGCCAAGCCGGAGAAGCCGAGCAAGGTCGCCGGCGCGGCCGAGTGGGCCGACGACCGTCTCGGCCTGGCCACCATGGCCAAGAAGAACCTCCGCAAGGTGTTCCCCGACCACTGGTCCTTCATGCTGGGCGAGATCGCGCTGTGGAGCTTCGTGGTCCTGCTGCTGACCGGTGTCTTCCTGACCCTGTGGTTCGTGCCGAGCAGCGGCGACACCGTCTACAACGGGTCCTACGACCCGCTGCGTGGCGTCTCGATGTCCCAGGCGTACGCGTCGTCGCTGGACCTGTCCTTCGACGTACGCGCCGGACTGTTGATGCGCCAGATGCACCACTGGGCGGCGATGCTCTTCATCGCGGGCATGATGGTGCACCTGCTGCGGGTCTACTTCACCGGTGCGTTCCGCAAGCCTCGCGAGCTCAACTGGGTGATCGGGGCCCTGCTGCTGCTGCTCGGCACCCTCGAAGGCTTCACCGGCTACTCGCTGCCCGACGACCTGCTCTCGGGCACCGGTGTCCGGGCCGCTGACGGCTTCATGCTCTCGATCCCGGTGGTCGGCAGCTACCTGTCGTTCTTCATCTTCGGCGGGGAGTTCCCGGGCAGCGCGTTCATCCCACGGCTCTTCACCATCCACGTGCTGCTGATCCCGGGCATCCTGCTGGCCCTGATCGCGGCCCACATGCTGCTGCTCGTCTACCACAAGCACACCCAGTGGCCCGGTCCCGGTCGCACCAACGAAAACGTCGTGGGCTTCCCGATGCTCCCGGTGTACGCCGCGAAGGCAGGCGGGTTCTTCTTCGTCATCTTCGGCCTCACCGCACTGATGGGCGGTTTCCTCTCGATCAACCCGATCTGGCGCTACGGCCCCTACGACCCGTCCCAGGTGACCGCCGGCTCGCAGCCCGACTGGTACATGGGCTGGCCCGACGGCGCGCTGCGGATCATGCCCGGCTGGGAGACCCACCTCTGGGGCCACACCATCGGCTGGAACGTCCTCCTGCCCATCATCGTGCTACCTGGCGTGATGTTCACGATCTTGCTGCTGCTGCCGTTCGTCGAGGCCTGGATCACCGGCGACAAACGCAACCATCACCTCCTCGAGCGCCCACGCAACGCACCGACGCGCACCGCGCTGATGGTCGCGCTGATGACGTTCTACGCGATGAACTGGATCGCGGGCGGCAACGACATCATCGCGATCGTTTTCCACCTGAGCATCAACCAGATCACGCACATCCTGCGCGCCGCCGTGTTCCTCGGGCCCGTGGTGGCGTTCCTGATCACCAAACGCTGGTGCATCTCGTTGCAGCGCCACGACAACGAGTCCGTGCTGCACGGGTACGAGACCGGTGTGATCATGCG
>JBBSVL010000353.1:0-3049 GCA_038233595.1 Propionibacteriales bacterium
CGGCACAGTGCTCTACGAACCACTGATCACGTTGCTGCGCCGGCTTGCCCATGAGCACGTCTCGCGGGAGTGGGCGGCCCAGGCCGACTGGATCCATCGCGCGTAGCTCTTAGAAGAGCGATCCCTGCTCCAGCTCCAGCAGCGCCTGCTTGCGCTCGATGCCGCCCGCGTAGCCGACGATCTTGCCGTTGGCGCCGATCACTCGGTGGCACGGGATCACGATCCCGATCGGGTTGCGTCCGTTGGCCAGGCCCACCGCCCGGGACGCCGCGGTGCTCATCCCCAGCCGCCTCGCGATCTCGCCGTACGACGTGGTCTCGCCGTAGCCGATGCCGAGCAGCTGGTCCCAGACGCGACGCTGGAAGTCGGTGCCCGCAGGAGCCAACGGGAGGTCGAACTGGGTCAGCTCCGCGGCGAAGTACGCCGTCAGCTGGTCCCGGGCCGCGCTCAGCACCGGGTGCTCGTCGTTGCGGTCGCCGACCGGCATCCCGGACGCCGAGGTCCACGGCGCGAACCCGATCGCACTGATCGTGACCGCGCCGCGGTCACCGCGGGCCACTGCGCGCAGGTCGCCCAGGGGCGAGGAAACGACGGTCCACATGGTTGGCTCTCCTCCGATGCGGCGCACTCTACGCGCGGCCATCGACGGCACCGGCCGGTGGATCGAAGAGCACCTGCCACAGGTGCATCAGCGCGTAGGAGCGCCATGGCCGCCAGCGTTCGCTGGCCAGGAGCACGTCGCCCAGCTGCCGCCCGAGCAGCACGGTGGCCCGACGTACGCCCACGTCGGTCGGCAGGAACGCGTCCGGCTCGCCGAGCGCGCGCATGGCGAGGTAGTCCGCGGTCCACGCACCGATCCCAGGCAGCGCCACCAGAGCGGCGCGCACCTCTGCTCGCGGCTGCGATCGGTCGAGCACCACGTCGCCGGCCGACACCGCAGCGGCGAGCGTGGTCAGCGCTCGGCCCCGGGAACGAGGCATCGCCAACGTCTCCACGTCGATGCCGGCCACGGCCTGGGGTGTGGGGAACAGATGGGTGAGCCCGGCGCCGGCAGCCAGCGGCTCGCCGTACGCCGCGACCAGGCGTGCCGTCAGGGTGATCCCCCCGGACACGGTCACCTGCTGACCCAGCACGGTGCGGATGGCGACCTCGAACGCGTCCACGGCTCCGGGCACCCGCAGCCCGGGATGCCTCGCGACCAACGGTCCGAGCAACGGGTCGGGCCCGAGTGCCACGTCGACCAACTGCGGATCGCGGTCCGCGTCGAGCAGCCACCGCAGCCGCTCGGTCGCCACGTCCACGTCTGCTGCGTCGTACAGCGACAGGTGGCACGGCACCACGCCGGCAGGCCGGTCGAGCAGCTCGACCGTGACGACGGCGGGCCCACCGGGCAGCGACATGGTTCGGGTGTAGGTACCGCCGGCCGCGGTCTCGACCCCGGGCACCGCATGGATGGCCAGGAAACCGAGCAGGACGTCGGCAGCGAACGGCTCGCGGACCTCGATCAGCGTCTCTGCCACATGCACCCGGCCATCCTGCCTTGGACTGGGCTCATCGGCGTCTCGACGTCAGGCTGCTGCAGCACCTGTTCGACCACCGGCGGGGTCACCGTGTCAGTCTTGGTGGATGATCCAGACGTGGCTGACCCGCCGGTTCGAGCTCACCCTTCCGATCGTGGGGGCGCCCATGGCCGGGCCCGGCGAGAGTGCCCTGGCGGCGGCGGTCAGCGCTGGCGGTGGCCTGGGAATGATCGGCGTCGGCGCCTCGCGCTCGGCGCAGTGGATCCGCGACCAGGCGAGTCACGCGAGTGCCATCAACAGAACCTACGGGGTCGGGCTGATGGCGTGGGCGTTGGACCGCGATGACACCCAGCTGGAGACCGTGATCGAGCTGCGCCCAACGTTGGTCTCGATCAGCTTCGGAACCGTCGAGCCTCATGTGCGCCGTGTCCGCGAGGCGGGGATTCCCGTCACGACTCAGGTCGGAAACCTGGACGAGGCGCTGCGTGCCGAGCAGGCGGGGGTGGACTTCCTCGTCGCCCGCGGCGGCGAGGCCGGCGGCCACGGCCGAAACGAAGTCGCCACCTTGCCGCTGCTGCAGTCGGTCATCGAGCACGTCGAGGTTCCGGTGGTCGCCGCGGGAGGCATCGGCACCGCACGTGGCCTCGCCGCCGTGATCGCCGCCGGCGCGGTCGGGGCGTGGGTGGGGACCGCCCTGCTCACCACCCATGAGGCCAACAACACCCACGCCGCCCGCAGACGCCTTCTGACGGCAGCCGACACCGACACCGCCTACGGGCGTGTCTTCGACATCGCCCAGCACCTCGGGTGGCCACCGGAGTTCGGCGCCCGGGGCCTGCGCAACACGTTCTTCGATCACTGGCACCAGCGGCTCGACGACCTCGCCAGCAACGAGGCCGCTGCCGAGGAGCTTGACGAGGCCCGGCGCCGACCAGACGACGAGGATGCCTACGACATCGCCTACATCTACGCCGGTCAAGGAGTCGGCGCTCTGACCCAGGAGCGACCAGTCGTCGACGTCCTGGCCGACCTCGGCAAAGCAGAGTCCCTGCTCGGACCCCACCACTGAAAACCCGCCGCCGGTAGACACTGCCTCACTGTCCACCGCGAGGTCTATCAGTAGATCGCGCGTATGTGCCGGACCGTCCAGCCACGTGCGGTCAGCGTGTTGGCGACGAGCAGCCGGTGACACCGCCAAGGCATCGGCTCCGCGCACATGACAACGACGCAGCGACCAACCGCGAGTTCTTCCAGCTGGGCTGTCCCTTGTTGGTAGGCAGGCAGCAACGTGTAGTCCGCGTAGTTCTTGAAGCTGGCGTTGTTCCCGGGAACGACGACGACTCACCGTGTTGACGTCGTGGCTCGCCGCGCGCCGGTGAACCACGCCTCACCGTGCACCAATAGGGGCATTCGAACAAAACTTGGCGAAATGCCTGCTACGGTCAACCGCGCAACAGTCTTCCGGTCAGTCCGAGCACTTGAGTTTGAAAGTCCACTCACCGATGCCTTCGAACCTGTGGCGGCGAGCA
>JBBSVL010000354.1:0-3025 GCA_038233595.1 Propionibacteriales bacterium
AGCAGTGCCCGCACCCCGCCGACGAACATCGCGGCGTCGGCGTGCACGCGCCAGATCGGGTCGCCCTCGGTGAACCAGCGCTCGCCCTCGGTCTCCCAGATCCGGGCGGCCGCGCTCGGCCCGTCCGGCCCCGCGATCTTGTTGCGCAGGCTGCTGGCCAGGGTGCGGCGTACGCCGAGATCGATCACCCCACAAGTATGACTGTCCGGTGGTCGAGCAGGTCGCGCAGCAACCGACGTCCAGACCCGAGGACCGGCGCGTGTTGGATCGTTCCAAGCCTTTTGCGTTACGTTTGCCAGCGTGCGCGCCATCAGACGATTCACGGTCCGTCCCGTCCTTCCCGAGTCACTGCGGCGGCTCACCGACCTCGCGATCAACCTGCGCTGGTCCTGGAACCCGGAGACCCAGGACGTCTTCGCGGCGGTCGACTCCGACGCCTGGGCAGCCAGCGGCTACGACCCGGTCAAGATGCTGGGCGCCGTCTCGCCGGCCCGGCTGGCTGAGCTGGCCGGAGACAAGCGCTTCCTCAAGATGCTTGACATCGCCGCCGCCGACCTCGACGGCTACCTGACCGAGGACCGCTGGTTCCAGAAGCACGGCGGGTCCGAAGGGCCTCGGTCGATCGGGTACTTCTCCCCGGAGTTCGGCATCACCAGCGTGCTGCCGCAGTACTCCGGCGGCCTCGGGATCCTGGCCGGGGACCACCTCAAGACGGCCAGCGACCTCGGCATCCCCATCGTGGGAGTGGGCCTGCTCTACCGGCACGGCTACTTCCGGCAGTCGCTCTCCCGGGAGGGCTGGCAGCAGGAGACCTACCCCGTGCTCGACCCCGACGGACTGCCGGTCACGCTGCTGCGTGAGGCCGACGACTCCCCGGCCAAGGTGACGATCGACGTCCCCGGGGACGCGCCGCTCGTGGCCCGGATCTGGGTCGCCGCGGTCGGTCGGGTCCCGCTGCTGCTGCTCGACTCCGACGTCGAGGAGAACCCCGAGCAGCTGCGCGAGGTGACCGACCGGCTGTACGGCGGCAGCGCCGAGCACCGGCTGCTCCAGGAGCTGCTGCTCGGTGTCGGCGGGGTCCGTGCCCTGCGTGCCCACTCGCGGATCACCGGCGCCCCCGACCCCGAGGTCTTCCACACCAACGAGGGCCACGCAGGCTTCCTCGCAGTGGAGCGGATCCGGGAGCTGTCGGTGTCCGACGAGGGACCCCATCTCGACTTCGACACCGCACTGGAGGTCTCCCGGGCCGGCACGGTCTTCACGACCCACACCCCGGTGCCGGCCGGCATCGACCGCTTTCCCCGTGAGCTGATCGCGCAGTACTTCGGCTCCAGCAGCCCGGTCCCCGGCGTACCGGTGGACCGGATCCTGGCGCTCGGCGCGGAGGACTTCACCGGTGGTGACCTAGGCGTCTTCAACATGGCGGTGATGGGCTTCCGGGTCTCCCAGCGCGCCAACGGGGTCTCGCTGCTGCACGGCGACGTCAGCCGCGGGATGTTCAACGGGCTGTGGCCGGCGTTCGACCAGGACGAGGTGCCGATCGACTCGATCACCAACGGCGTGCACGCCCCGACCTGGGTGGCACGCGAGGTCTACGCGCTGGCCGAGAAGGCCGGCGCCGACACAGGCGCGGACGACCCCGACGTGTGGGAGATCGTGGACAAGATCCCCAGCGCCGACCTGTGGGCGACCAAGCGGGTGCTCCGCGCGCGACTGGTCGCCGACGCCCGCCGCCGACTCAGGAGCTCCTGGAGACAGCGCGGGGCCGCCCCGGCGGAGCTGGGCTGGATCGACTCGGTGCTCGACCCCGGCGTGCTCACGATCGGCTTCGCCCGCCGGGTCCCGTCGTACAAGCGGCTGACGCTGATGATGCGTGACCCCGAGCGGCTCAAGGCGCTGCTGCTGCACCCGGAGCGGCCGATCCAGCTGGTGATCGCGGGCAAGTCCCACCCGGCCGACGAGGGCGGCAAGCGGATGATCCAGGAGATCGTCCGCTTCGCCGACGACCCCGAGGTCCGCCACCGCATCGTGTTCCTGCCCAACTACGACATCGCGATGGCCCAGCCGCTCTACCCGGGCTGTGACGTCTGGCTGAACAACCCGCTGCGGCCCTACGAGGCGTGCGGTACGTCGGGCATGAAGGCGGCGCTCAACGGCGGGCTGAACCTCTCCATCCTCGACGGCTGGTGGGACGAGTGGTACGACGGCAACAACGGCTGGGCGATCCCCTCCGCGGACGGCATCGACGACCCCGACCGCCGTGACGACATCGAGGCGCATGCGCTCTACGAACTGATCGAGAACGAGGTCGCCTCGCGCTTCTACGACCTGGACCCGTCCGGCGTACCCGTGCGCTGGATCGAGATGGTCCGGCACACGCTGAAGTCGCTCGGCCCGAAGGTGCTCTCCACCCGGATGCTGCGCGAGTACGTCGAGAAGCTGTACGTCCCCTCGGCGCAGACCTCCCGGCTGGTCAACGACGACTACACCGGTGCCGCGACCCTGGCCGCCTGGAAGAACCGCGTGCGGGCGGGCTGGTCCGCGGTGCACGTCGACCACGTGGAGTCCTCCGGGGTGGAGGACACCCCGGAGCTCGGTGAGGTGCTGGAGCTGCGCGCGTTCGTGTCCCTGGGTGAGCTCTCACCCGACGACGTCGACGTCCAGGTGGTGCACGGCCGGGTGGTCGGCGAGGACCAGCTGACCGACCAGGTCGCGCAGTCGCTGAGCCTCGCGGAGTCCTACGAGGCCGGTCGCCACCGCTTCGACGGCCGGCTCACCCTCTCCCGCACCGGCCCCTTCGGCTACACCCTCCGGGTGCTGCCCAAGAACGACCTGCTGGCCACCCCCGCCGAGCTCGGGGTGGTCACGCTCGCCTGAGGGTGGTTCGAGTTACCACGGTCTGAAGGTTTCCTGACACTCCCCTCTTCAAATTCGCGACGGGAAGCGTGAAGGAACCTTCAGACCGTGGTAAATCGCGGGCCACAACTCACTCCTGCTGCAGCAGGACCAGCGCCCGCGGGCCGAC
>JBBSVL010000355.1:0-3020 GCA_038233595.1 Propionibacteriales bacterium
GACCTTCTCATTACGAGTGAGACGCTCTACCGACTGAGCTAAGGCGGCGCAGAGCCCGGCCGGTCAGCCGGGCACGCCGGACGAGTATAGGTGGCGACCCGGACCGCTCACCAATCAGTCGAAGAGCTTGGGCTGCGGGGGTCCGAGCGACGGATCGACGCCGTCGAACAGGCTGCTCACCGACTCTCCCGCGTGCACCCGGCTGATCGCCTCGGCGAAGAGCGAGGCAACGCTGCGGACCTGCAGCTCGGGCCAGTTCGCGGGCGGTGGCACGGTGTCGGTCGTGACCACCTCGGTCACCCTTGGGTGGCCCTTGAGCCGCTCGACCGCTTTGCCGACGAAGAGCCCGTGGGTGCAGGCCACCGCAGCCTCCGCGCAACCTGCGTCCGCGAGCCGGTCGAGCAGCTCGACGATCGAGCCGCCGGTCGCGATCTCGTCATCGAGCACGATGGCGCGTTTGCCTGCAACGTCGCCCACGATGGCGTCGATCACCACCCGGTCGTCAGCCAGGCGCTGCTTGCTGCCCGCGGCGACGGGCAGCCCGAGCAACCGGGAGAACTGGGTGGCGGTCTTGGCGTTGCCCAAGTCGGGTGAGACCACGACGCAGTCGGTCAGGTCGCGACCCAAGAAGTGCTCCGCGAGTACGCCGAGCGCGGTGAGCTGGTCGACCGGGACCGAGAAGAACCCGTGCACCTGGGGTGCATGCAGCGTCATCGTCATCACCCGGTCGACGCCGGCGGTGGACAGCATGTCGGCGACGAGCCGGCCGCCCAGCGAGATCCGGGACGCGTCCTTCTTGTCCGACCGGGCGTAGGCATAGTGCGGGATGACCGCCGTGATCGACGCGGCCGAGGCACCACGGGCGGCGTCGATCATCAAGAGCAGCTCCATCAGGTGCTCCTGGGTGGGCGGCACCAGCGGCTGGATCAGGTAGACGTCGCGCTGGCGGCAGTTGGCCTGCAGCTGCGTCTGGAGGCAGTCGTTGCTGAACCGGGTGGTCTCCACCGAGGACAGGGGTACGCCGAGCCGGGCGCAGATGTCCTTGGCCAGGGCGCGGTGAGCCGTTCCGCTGAACACGACGATCTCGCGCACGCCACTCTCCCGGGACGCTCGTGGGGTTCGTTGGGCAGCAGACCGCGCCCTCGTGGGTCACGGTAACCCAGGAACTGCGCCACTCCGAACGCGGTTGGGCCGGTTTCGAGACGGGCGCTAGTGCCCCCTCCTCAACCAGCGGGGTTGGGGCTCAGCACATCAGGCCGGCCCTGGGTACGACACCGTTGACCAGGTAGCCGTTCACCGCGTCGTCGACGCAGGAGTTGCCCTGGTTGTAGCCGGTGTGGCCGTCGCCGTCGCGGGTCACGAGCGTCCCCGAGTCGAGCTCCCTCGCCAGCCCCTGCGCCCAGACCAGCGGGGTGGCCGGGTCCCGCGTCGTACCGACCACGACGATCGGCGGCGCACCCTTGGCATGGATCGCCTTGGTCACCTTCCCCGAGTGCACCGGCCAGGTCGAGCAGGTCGAGAGGCCGTAGGCGAAGGCCCGTCCGAACGTCGGCGCCGCCTTCAGGAACTGGGCGTAGTGGGAGGGCACCTGGCTGGACGAGATGTAGTCGTCATGGTCGAGACAGTTGACGGCGTAGAGCGACGCGACCAGGTTGCTCGTGTAGCCGTCGGGGCCGCGTGAGGTCTCGGCGTCGGCCAGCGCGAGCAGGGCAGAGCCGTTGTGGTCGTTCATCGCCTGGTCCAGAGCGGCGGTCAGCGTCGGCCAGTACTGCTTGACGTAGAGCGGCAAGGAAACCCCGAAGAGCGCGGTGCCGGCAGTGAGCATCCGGTCACCGTTGGTGGGCAGCGGTGCTCGCTCGACCCCGTCGAGGAAGGCCCGGATCTTCTTCGTACCCTGGTCGACGCTACGGCCCAGGATGCAGCCGCTCTGGGCGACACAGTCACGCACGTAGGCCCGCAGCGCGACCTCGAAACCGTGCGCCTGGCCCAGCGAGATCTGCGCGTTGGACAGCGCCGGGTCGATGGCACCGTCGAGCACCATCCGGCCGACGTGGGTCGGGAAGAGGCTCGCGTACGTCGCGCCGATCAGGGTGCCGTACGACGCCCCGAAGTAGGTCAGCTTCGGCTCCCGAAGCAGCTGCCGCAGGACGTCGAGGTCCTTGGCCACCTCGACGGTCGACATGTGCCTGGCCAGGTTGCCGTTGTGGTGCAGGCAGCCCTCGCCGAAGGCGTGGATCAGCTGGTCCATCCGGGTGCGCTCGGCCGCGGTGTCCGGGTCGGGGTCGAAGGAGACCAGCTTGTCGACCTGGGCGGTGCCCGCGCACTTCAGGGGGGTGCTCAGACCCACCCCTCGCGGGTCGAAGCCGACCAGGTCGAAGCTGCGGGTGACCTGCTGCGGCCACCCGGCCGAACCGGACTTGGCGTAGTCGATGCCGGAACCCCCCGGTCCCCCCGGGTTGACGACGAGCGAGCCGACCCTCCTGCCGCTGGCCGGCACCCTGATCAGCTTCAGGTCGATGGACTCTCCGCTCGGGTCGGCATAGCTGAGCGGCACCTTCATCGTGGCGCACTGGTCGCTCCCGTCGCAGCTGCGCCAGGCCAGCCGCTGGCCGTAGTACGCCGCCAGCTTCGGGTCGGTGCTCGGCAGGTGTCCGGACGGGGCGGAGCCCTGCGCCGAGGTCGCGGGGGGCGGGTCGTTGCGCAGCCCGACCAGCCCGACCAGGCCGACGGCGCCGGCTGCGACCACGGCAAGGACGAGAACGCCGATCCCGATTCCGACCAGCACCGAGGGTCGCTTCTGGTCAACCATGGGCAGAGTCTCGCAGTGCCATCATCATCGCCTCCAGGGCCAGCAACGGCGGCACGTTGAACTCCAGCATCTGCTCGCGAGCGGTGAACACAGCCTCGATCCGGGTCAGGTTCTGCTCCGGGGTCGAGGAATGTGCCAGCGCCATCACGTCCCCGCGGGTCTCCTCGTTGACCATGCGAGCGTCCGGTCCGCCGATCTGCACCGCGATCGC
>JBBSVL010000356.1:0-3014 GCA_038233595.1 Propionibacteriales bacterium
CAAGGACGTGCTGGCCAAGTGCTACGGCGGTGACATCACCCGCAAGCGCAAGCTGCTGGAGAAGCAGAAGGAGGGCAAGAAGCGGATGAAGATGGTGGGCCGCGTCGAGGTCCCCCAGGAGGCGTTCATTGCTGCCCTGTCCACGAGCGGTCCGGTGGACAAGGGCAAGAAGTAGGTGGACGTCAGGCAGGTCACCTCGGCGCAATGGCCCGTGGTGGAACGACTCTTCCAGATGTACGTGCACGACCTCTCGGAGTTCCGGGGCACGCTGCCGGACCCCACCGGTCGCTTCGTCTTCAAGAACGACCGCTACACGCCTTATGTGGACGACGTAACCGGCGACCACGCGGGCTACCTGGCGTGGCAGGAGGACCACCCAGTTGGTTTTGCACTGGTCCACGGGATCCTCGAGGGGCCACAAATGATCGGTCACTTCTTCGTCGCTCGCGGCGTACGGCGCACCGGCACCGGGCGTGACCTCGCCCTGGACGTGATCACCCGCCACGAACGGCCCTGGCAGATCGCGTTCCAGGAGGAGAACCCGGGCGCTGCCCGGTTCTGGCGCGGCATCGCCGACACTGCCTTCGGCGACGACTGGGTGGAGGAACGGCGGCCGGTGCCGGACAAGCCGGAGATCCCGCCCGACGTCTGGATCCTCGCCGAGTGAGCGTCCAGGTCCCTCCAGCGCTCGAAGCGGTCCGAGCGCGTGGCCCGGCCTGGGCGGCCTGGCTGGACC
The DNA here is from genome assembly GCA_038233595.1 of Propionibacteriales bacterium. Taxonomy (GTDB): domain Bacteria; phylum Actinomycetota; class Actinomycetes; order Propionibacteriales; family Nocardioidaceae; genus Marmoricola. The sequence goes on from JBBSVL010000356.1 coordinate 737, forward strand.
GGTTGCCCGGACTGGCGCGCAACCTGCTGGACGAGTGGCACCTCAGCCTCGACGGGGCAGAGCGTCATGGCTACTGCTCGCTTGTGCTCCCGGTCCGCACGGCGGCTGGCCGACCGGCGATGCTCAAGATCGGCTGGCCGCACTCCGAGGCCGAGCACGAGCACCTGGCGCTCAAGCGCTGGGCCGGTGACGGGGCAGTCGAGCTGCTTCGCGCCGACCCGCACCGTTACGCGCTGCTGCTGGAGAGGTTGCACCCCGAGGACCTCACCGCCCTCTGGGACGTCGAGGCGTGCGAGATCGTGGCCGGCTTCTACGAGCGGATCCACGTCCCTGCGCTGCCCCAGCTCCGCACCCTCACGTCGTACGTCGAACGGTGGTCCGCCGACCTGCGCCGGCTCGCCCGTGGGGCACCCGTGCCACGCCGACTGCTCGAGCAGGCCGTATCGCTGGCCGACGACTTCGTGGCGGACCCGGCGAGCAATGGCGTGCTCATCCACGGCGACCTGCACTACGCCAACGTGCTCGCGGCCGACCGTGAGCCCTGGCTGGTGATCGACCCCAAGCCGGTGTCCGGAGACCCGCACTACGAGGTCGCGCCCCTGCTGTGGAACCGGTGCGAAGAGCTCGCTGGTGACGTGCGGGACGGCGTCCGGCGCCGGTTCCAGACTGTCGTCGATGTCGCCGGCCTGGACGAGCAGAGGGCCCGCGACTGGGTGGTCTTCCGGATGATGTGCAACGCGATGTGGGGCATCGAGCACCCCTCGGCCGGCGCGCATGAGGAGCTCACCATGTGCGTCGCGGTCGCCAAGGCTGTCCAGGACTGAGGGACGCAGCCCCTGGGCTCAACCCGCCTGGCGGGCGACCTTCTTGGCCGCGGCCTCATCGCGGCGCTCGGTGAACTTCGTCGCCTCGTCGTCCAGTGCCGAGACCGCCCGGGCGAGCTCGTCGCGGGCCTTCTCGCCCTCGTCGTCGAGGCCCTCGAGCTCGAACACCCCCCACTGCCTCAGCAGCGGCGCCACGATGTCGTCGTGGTGGATCCGCAGGTCGTAGATCCCTGCCTTGGCCATCTGCACGGCTTTCCGGGCGAAGCCGGGGATCACAGCGCCGGGCATCACGAAGTTGACCACCTCGTCAGTGATCGCCCGCAGCGTCTGGTCGGGAGCGACCTTCAGAGCCGCCGTGACGATGTTGCGGTAGAAGATCATGTGCAGGTTCTCGTCCTTGGCGACCCTGGTGAGCAGCTTCTCGGCGATCGGCTCCTCGGTGTAGCGCCCGGTGTTGCGGTGCGAGACCCGGGTGGCCAGCTCCTGGAAGGACACGTAGGCGCACACGTGCAGCAGCGGCTTGTCCTCGGAGTCGAACCCGATCTCCATGGTCTGCATCCGGGCCCGCTCCAGCTCGTCGGGGTTCACCCCGCGGGTGACCAGCAGGTAGTCGCGGATGCAGAACGCGTGCCGACCCTCCTCAGCGGTCCACCGGTTGACCCAGGTGCCCCAGGCGCTGTCCCGGCCGAAGGCCCGTTCGACCTCGCGGTGGTAGCTGGGCAGGTTGTCCTCGGTGAGCAGGTTGACCTCGAGGGCGGTCCGGGCGATGGGGGAGAGGGCCGACTGTGCCGCCTCCCAAGGCTCACCACCGAGGTCCTTGAAGTCGCGGCCCAGGCTCCACGGGACGTACTCGTGTGGCATCCATTCGGCCGCGACACCGAGATGCCGGTTGAGGTTGTCCTCGACCGTCGGTTCGAGCTCGGCCAGAAGCTGGGTGCTGTCGAGTGTTGCCATGTCTATTTAGTACCACTCGCACCCCGGTGAGTCGATGTTGAGCCCGTCGCGGCGCCGGGTCAGGAAGGTGCGTTCCGCGCCCTTGCCGCCCAGCGCGAGCGGGTCGACGAGCGCGAACGCAACTTCCGGCCCGTCGACGGCAAAGGGCCCGGCGGTGATCATCGGCTCGGTGCCGGTGTTGTCGACCACGGTGGCGGTGTCCGGCGGCTGCAAGCCCGCCTGCGAAGACCCAGCTGCCGTCAGCCTGGAGCTCCTCGTTGAAGGGTCATGTTGGTCCTCCGTGTCGGGACGGAGCTGGTGCGACTCCGTCCTCTCGACATCTCCACGAACGGGACCAGCCGGATACGGCACCCCTGTCAAAAATTGTCTGCGGAGGTTTCGAGACCGTTGCTGCCCAACCTCCTCAACCACCGTGGGGCGGCTCCGGAGCCGGGCGGCCGGACAGCAGCGGCAGCGACGGGTCCCACGTGGTGCCGTCCCGGGCGTCCTGCCGACGCCGG
>JBBSVL010000357.1:0-2990 GCA_038233595.1 Propionibacteriales bacterium
CGCGCCCGCCAGTGCAAGCCGGACCGCGGGGTTGCTCTGCGCCACCGGCACCAGCACCATCGCGACGCCGCCGGCCGCCGCGGCGCCCGAGCCCGCGAAGACGTAGGGCAGCTCTCGGTGGGCCTCGTGCCAGGCCGGCACGGCAGTGTTCGCCAGCAGCGCCGCGGTGTAGGTGACCAGTGGTGGCCCGAACGCTGCCGCACCCACGCCGGCCAGACGCCCGAGCCGAGGCAGCCGACCGGTCAGGTGTGACGCGGCGGCCGCAGCGGACAGCGCGCCGAACGGCGCGAGGATGAAAGAGCCCACCGAGAGCGGGGAGGTCGGCTTGAAGACCCGCAGCATGTTCAGGAAACGCTCGGGCCTGCCCAGGTCGTGGATCAAGGCGACCGTGCCGCCGGCTGCGCCGGCCGCCGCGACGAGCCGCGTGACGCGATCCAGAGGCCGGTTGCCGGTGAAAGCCGCACCCTCTGCGAGCACCGCGGACGCCCCCGCCATCCCGCCAAGGAACAGGTACAGGGGTACGTCCGGCGTCTTCCAGGTGGGGGTCTTGATGATCTGCTTGCCGTAGTAGGACTCGAACTGCGGCTCCGGCACCATGCTGGCTTCCTTCACCCCCGCCTCCCGGCGAAGGCGGCAACGCCGAGACCGAGCAGCGTCACCGCGGCACCGCCGACGTGCTTCCAGATCGAGCCGATGTCGCGGGTGGTGACGATCGGGTCGGGGGGCAGCCCGTAGACCTCGGGCTCGTCGAGGAGCAGGAAGAACGCGCCGACTCCGCCGACGCCGTCGTCCGGATCGCGGCCGTACAGCCGGGCGACGTCTACGCCCTTCTCGTGCAGTTCGGCCAACCGCCGGTCGGCGCGTTCTTGCAGCTCACTGACCTCGCCGAACTGGATCGACTCGGTAGGACACGCCTGCGCGCAGGCGGGGGTCTGGCCGTCCTTGAGCCGGTCATAGCAAAGCGTGCACTTGAACGCCCGACCATCCTCCTTGCGCAGGTCGATGACACCGTAGGGACACGCCGGCACGCAGTAGCCGCAGCCGTTGCAGATGTCAGGTTGTACGACGACCGTGCCGAACTCGGTGCGGAACAACGACCCGGTCGGGCAGACGTCGAGACAGGCCGCGTGGGTGCAGTGCTTGCAGACGTCGGAGGACATCAGCCAGGTGATGCCACCCTCCCCGGACTCCGTGGACTGGTCCTGGCCGTGGGGCAGGGTGACGCCGGACTCGTAGCCCTCCCAGCCCGGAGGGCCCATCCCGGGCAGACCGATGTCGGTGGTGGTCAGCGGGCGCGGCTCCGCTGTCTTCGGTGTGGGCTTCTCCACGAAGGCGACGTGCCGCCAGGTGCTGGCTCCCAGCGCCTGGGTGTTGTCGTAGGACATCCCGCTGAGCTCGTAGCCGTCGTCGGGAACCTCGTTCCACTCCTTGCAGGCGACCTCGCACGCCTTGCACCCGATGCAGACAGAGGTGTCGGTGAAGAACCCCATCCGCGGCGGATGGTCCTGGTAGCCGGCATCCCCGGTGACATCGTCGAGGCGCCCCCACAGTGAGCTGCTCATCGGTCGGTACCTCCGTCGGTCGGGTCGGCCATGTTCACTCCCGCTCGGTTGCGGTACTCCTCGACGTACGCCGTGAGCTCCTTGCCACGCGGGCGACGGCCGGGCCGGATGTCACAGGTCCCGACCTTGTCCTGGATGTAGACGTTCGGATCCATCGTGATGTTCACCAGGTCGTTGGGTGAGTCACCGGTCGTGATCCCGTTGCGGCCCCAGTGGTAGGGCAGCCCGACCTGCTCCACGAACCGCTCACCGAGCCGCAGCGACCGGATCCGGTCGGTCACCAGGACACGCGCCTCGATCGCCGTCCTCGCGGTGACGATGGTTGCCCAGCCGAGGTGCTCCAGCCCGCGTTCCCGGGCCAGGCGGGGCGAGACCTCGCAGAACGGCTCGGGTTGCAGCTCGGTGAGGTAGGGCAGCGTACGGCTCATCGCACCCGAGGTGTGGTGCTCGGTCAGCCGATAGCTGGTGAACACGAAGGGGAAGACCTCACTGAAGCTCGGGTTGATCGGGTTCGCCGGATGCGACAGCTTTCGCCGCGACGGGTTGTTCTGCTGGCCGTAGAGCGGGTTGCGCACCGGCGACTCGGGTGGTTCGTAGTGCGTCGGCAGCGGCCCGTCGGCCACGCCCAGAGGCGCGAACAGCCAGGCCTTGCCGTCGGTCTGCATGATGAACGGGTCCTGGCCACCGATGGCGTCCGGCCCGGTCGCCCCCTCCGCGGGGACGTGGTCCGGCGCCCGGTCTGCGATGAAGTCCGGCACGTCGGACCCGACCCACTTGTGCTGGTCGGCATCCCACCAGACGTACTTCTTGCGTTCGCTCCACGGCGTGCCGTCCGGTGCGGCCGACGCGCGGTTGTAGAGGATGCGCCGGTTCGCGGGCCAGACCCACCCCCACTCGGAGGCGATGTAGTCCTGCTCCCAGTGCGGCTTGCGGCGACGGGCCTGGTTGACCTCGTCGGCGTAGACCCCGCAGTAGATCCAGCACCCGCAGCTGGTCGAGCCGTCGTCCTTGAGCTCGGTGTAGGAACCCAGCGCGGCGCCGTCGGGTCCGGTGCCGTTGATCTCGCGCAGCACGGCAGCTCCGTCCGGCTCCTGGAGCCTGCCCTCGACCGGGTAGTCCCAGGTCAGGTCCAGCAGCGGACGGTCCCTGTCATCAACGGCACCGGTGCGGGCAGCGTCCTCTCGGAGCTTCTCGCGGATCCGCTGCCCCAGCTCGTAGTAGAACTGCAGCTCACTGCGCGCGTCGCCCGGCGGCTCGACCGCCTTGTCCCGCCACTGGAGCATCCGCTGGGTCTGCGTGAACGACCCGGCCTTCTCCACATGTGAGGCGGCCGGCAGGAAGAAGATCTCGGTGCCGATCTCCTCGGTTCGCAGCTCCCCGGTCTCGATCTCCGGCCCGTCCTTCCAGAAGGTCGCGGACTCGATCATC
>JBBSVL010000358.1:0-2975 GCA_038233595.1 Propionibacteriales bacterium
ACCATTTACCGATGAGCCGCAGGACCCGTTGGTCCGCGATCCGGTGCTCAAGAAACTTCATCAGCCAGCGATGGTCAAGGCTGGTGAAGAACTCGCGGATGTCCGCGTCGAGCACCCAGTTCACATTCTTCCGCTCGATCCCGACCGCGAGCGCATCCAACGCGTGATGCGGGCCGCGTCCCGGCCGGAACCCGTAGGAGAAACCCAGGAAATCCACCTCATAGATGGCGTTGAGCACCTCAACGACGGCCCGCTGAACGATCTTGTCCTCCAGCGAGGCAATGCCGAGCGGTCGTTGCCGCCCGTCCGCCTTCGGGATGTACGCCCGCCGAGATGGCCTTGCCCGGTAGCGTCCTGTGTGCAGCCGTGTGTGCAGGTCCTGGAGGTTCGCCCCCAGGTTCTGCCCATAGACCTCCCACGTCACCCCGTCCACCCCCGGAGCAGCCTTCGGGCTGATCGCCCAATAGGCCGCCCGCAGACGTGCCCGGTCGACGTGATGCAGCAACGCCGTGAACCGCGCTTCGTTGTCCTGTCGTGCTACTTGACGCACACGATCCAGCGCATGTGACGCGTCGGACCCGGCTCTGTGTCCGGGACGCGGTTTGCTGGCCGTGTTCCCCTTGGCCAGCCCCCTTTCCTCCACCACCTCCGCCGCCGCTGACGCGGCTTTGTTCGGCGGCTTCGCAGGTACTACGGGGCTGTCAGACTTCCCACGCTCGTTCATCTCAGGCTTACCGCCTCAGCGTTCCCTGAGCGGCCCGGCCAGCCATCAACCGGACGGGCGACCGTGGGATCTCCCGGTTCTCGCGCATGAAGATTCCGTACATGCACAGGTTCTCCGACCGCGCGGGGTCCGCTGACGACTCGCGCATAGCGCCGCCCGCGATGTTGCCTTCCGACCTGTTTAACGGCGTCGGCACCCCGACCTCGTTGATTTCGCGGCTCAATAGCCCAGCCTGCACGTACCCCTGTCAACGCTTCGCCGTTGCCCTCACGGACACCGACGCATGACTCGGGGCCATCGTGGATCGCTACTCCTTCGATGTAGAGCTCTCTCATCTCCTTCTCCATGCCGGTTTATCCCGGCGCTCTAAACATTCACGTCGTCGGCCAGATGACGGGCTCATGGGCTGCACGAGAGGTTGTGAGCGGGGCCGATCACGGTCGGGTGAGGTCCTTCGTCGGTGGGCGTGTCGTGTTGATCTCGGGCCGGGTTGTGTGATCATGGCGCGGTGATCGAGCCGCTGCCACCCGCGTTGGAGTGCGGCTCGTGCGCAGCTCGGGACGTGGTGATCGAGGAGTTGACGGCGGCGAACGCCCGGCTGGTCGAGCGGGTCAGTGCCCTGGAGCGGGCCGCTGGGCGTAACAGCGCGAACTCCTCGATGCCGCCCTCCACTGATGATCTCCCGGGGCGTAAGAAGCCGCCGCCGAGGCGGGCGAAGGGCTCGGGGCGCGATCGGGGCAAGCAGCGGGGCGCGCCGGGCAGCTCGCTGCCGTGGGTGCGGCGCCCCGATGAGCACGTAGCGCACCGCCCCGGCGGGGACTGCGCGTGTGGCGCGGACCTGACCGAGGCTGCCGAGGTGGGCGTCGAGCGTTCCCACCAGACTCATGATCTGCCCGAGATCCGGATCATCGTGCGCCAGCATGATGTGTACCGGGTCCGCTGCGCCTGCGGGCGTGAGCACGTCGCCGCCGTGGCCGACACGATGTCGAGGGCCCCGTGCAGCTACGGGCCCAACCTGCGCGCGCTGGTGGTGTACTTGCTGGTCTACCAGCACGTCCCGGTCGCGCGGTGTGTCGAGCTGATCGCCGATCTCACCGGCGGGACCGGCCCCTCGACCGGGTTCTGCCACGGCATGCTCACCCGGTGCGCGACCGCGGTCCGCGAGACCGTCAACCTGATCAAGACGCTGGTCACCTTGGCGCATGTCGTCGGGTTCGACGAGACGACCCTGCGCGCCGGCCCGGCCGGGCTCAAACGCTACGTCCTCTCAGCGGTCACCGAGTACTACAGCGTGTTCCACCTCGGCGGGCGGGACCTGGACTCGTTCCGGGACTTCGCGATCCTGCCCGGCTTCGCCGGGATCGCGGTGCACGACCGCTACCAGAACTACTACAACACGGAGTGGAAGCACCTCACCGGGCACCAGGCCTGTTGTTCACATCTGTTGCGCGACTTCACGGCCGCCGCCGAGGCCTACCCGGGCGCGGTGTGGCCCGAACAGGCCCAGCGCGCGCTGCGGGGGCTGATCCACGCCTTCAACCAGGCCCGCGACGCCGGACACACAGCCATCCCAGCACCCGTCGCCGAGCCGCTGATCAGCCAGTTCCGCCACGCCATCCGCGTCGGGCTCGCCGAGGTCCGTGCCGTTCCCGGCCCACGCAGCTCCACCGCCCAACCACTCGGTCGGACGCTGCTGGAGTTCTGCCGTGACCGTGAAGACGACGTGCTGCGGTTCACCACCGACACCCGGATCTGGCCCACCAACAACATCAGCGAACGCAGCCTGCGCCCGACCAAGACCCAGCAGAAGATCTCCGGGCGGCTCACCAGCGCGGAGACCACCCAGGACCGCCTCGACATCCGCAGCTACATCGACACCATCCGCAAACACGGCGTCGACGTCCTGGCCGGCATCCGCAACGCCCTCACCGGTGATCCCTGGCGGCCACCGACCCCCGCACCAACCTGATACCGACCCCCATCCCGAACAACCCACCCGCCGACCTCCCCGACACGGCGGGACTCCAGCACGCCAGCGGCCAGGACGTGAATATTTACGATCCACGCTGCCCGCCCGATCCGGATCGAGTTCGTCGTCGGCACCCAGATCAACGGCGCCCCGCATCTGGGCACCAACCTCGTCCAGACCGCCGCATTCCTGCTCGCGAAGATCGCGCGCCGCGAGTTCTCCATCGACACCCGAGTCCGGTTCGGCGCCCTGGACAATGCCCCACACGAGGTCGTGCTCGAC
>JBBSVL010000359.1:0-2960 GCA_038233595.1 Propionibacteriales bacterium
CGACGGCTGGCGGAGACCGCCCGCAAGGACCTCAACCAGCGGGTACTGGTGCTCCTCGACCAGGAGAAGCTCCGGTTCATCGAGCAGCTCGACAAGCTGGAGATCTCGATGACCAGCCCGGAGGAGATCCGAGAGGTCTCGCGCCGGGTCGACGACCTGCGCTTCGCCCAGCGGACGGCACAGCAGGTTGCCGCCCCCGGCGCCCACGGAAGTGGGGTTGACCGGTGAACACACTGCGCGCGAGCGCCCGGAAGCTTCTCGGCCGCAAGTCCGACCTGGCTGCTCAGATCGGCGGTCTGGAGCAGGCTGTCCAGAGTGCCCGGGGCCGACTCGACGACGAGGTGGTCGAGCCCGCGACACAGCTGGTGGACCGGGCCGGCACCCGGTTGCGGCTCTCGCCGGACCACACCGTGGTGGCGCTGGCCGGAGCGACCGGCTCCGGCAAGTCCTCCACGTTCAACGCCCTGGCCGGCATCGACCTGGCCGCGATCGGCGTACGCCGTCCGACCACGTCGTGGGCGACCGCCTGCATCTGGGGCGGCCCGGTGGGCGCCGAGGAGCTGCTTGAGTGGATGGGCATCCCCGCCCGGCACCAGACCACGCGCGACAGCATGCTCGACTCCGGCCGTGAGGCGAAGGATCTCAAGGGCTTGGTGCTGCTCGACCTGCCCGACCACGACTCCACGGAGGTCAGCCACCACCTCGAGGTACAGCGGTTGATCGTGCTCGCCGACCTGATGATCTGGGTGCTCGACCCGCAGAAGTACGCCGATGCCGCGGTCCACGACACCTTCCTCAGGCCGTTGGCGGCCCACAAGGACGTGATGATCGTGATGCTCAACCACATCGACGAGGTGCCGCCGGACAAGCGCCGGGCGATGGTCGAGGACGTCAGGCGGCTACTCGCGCTGGACGGGCTCGACGGGGTCCCGGTGGTCGCCACGTCCGCCCGCGACGGTGACGGCATCCCGGAGCTGAAGAAGCTGATCACCCAGCGGGTCACCGACAAGAAGACCAGCCGCTCGCGCTTCCGGATCGACGTGCACGAGGCAGCTCTGCGGCTCGACGCAGCCAGTGGGCAGGCGCCGCCCCGGGACCTGAGCACCGCGACGCGCAACGAGCTCAACGCGGCCGTCGCCGACGCCGCGGGGGTGCCTGTCGTGGTCGACGCGGTGCGACGCTCCGCGCAGCTGCGCGCGGCGCGTGCCACAGGCTGGCCGCCGACCAGGTGGCTGGCCCGGTTGCGTCCCGACCCGCTCACGCGGATGCACCTGAACCTGAGCTCTGTGGGCACGGACATGGTCGTCAGCGCCCGCTCGTCGGTGCCCGAGGCGAGCAAGGTGCAGCGTGCCCGGGTCGACACCGCGGTGCGCCACGTCGCCGACGAGGTGTCCGGGGGGATGGCGCGGCCCTGGGTGTCTGCGATCCGTCGAGCCTCCACCTCGGAGGGCGCCGGCTTCGCCGACGCGGTCGACAAGGCCGTCGCGGACACCCCGCTCGGCGTCGACCGGCTGCCGAGCTGGTGCCGGGCCGTGCAGGCGCTCCAGTGGGCGATGATCGTGGTCGCGCTCGTGGGGGCAGTGTGGCTGGGCATCCTCGCGGTGCTGGGATACCTGCAGGTCGCCAGGCCGTCGACTCCGCACGCGAGCGGCCTGCCGTTGCCGACCCTGCTGCTGCTCGGTGGGATCGCGGCCGGCGTGCTGGTGGCGCTGGCCAGCCGGGTGCTGGCGGGCATCGGCGCCCGGACCCGGGCCCGCGCGGCTGAGAAGCGGCTGCGCACGGCGATCGCCGGAGTCACCGAGACGATGGTCCTCAGTCCGGTCGACGCCGAGCTCAAGGCCTACCGGAAGACCCGCGAGGGCCTGCAGCGCGCTCTCGGCTGAGCCTCCCGGCAGCCCCGCTGCGCCAGTTGTCGTGCACAACCCGCTCCCCGTCGTACGACGTCCACAGGCAGCGGCCCTCGCCTGTTCCCATGGCCCGCCGGGCGGTTGGCTCATGGTGTCCGAACACAGACGACGAGAGGAGTCGGACATGAACGAGTCCTGGGTGACCTTGCAGGGCTGGGTCGGGGGAGAGGTCACGCTGCGCGATGCCAACGGCACCAACGTGGCCACCTTCCGGGTCGGATGCACTCCGCGCTACATCAAGAACGGCGTCTGGGTCGACGGTCAGACGTCCTGGTACACCGTCAATGCGTGGCGCTTGCTCGGCCGCAACGTCGCCGACTCGATACGCAAGGGTGACGCCGTGATGGTCCACGGCAGGATGCGCACTGACGTCTGGGAGCGCGAGGGCCAGCCGACCTCGGTCACCCACGTGGTCGAGGCCACGATCGTGGGCCATGACCTGAACAAGGGAGCCACGACGTTCTCGCGCGCTCCGCGTCAGGAACCCGCGCCCGCCGAGGACGAGTCCGCCAAGCAGCTGGTGCACGGCTTCGCCGCCGATGGGCCGCAGCTGGACTCCGAGGGGGAGCGGCGAGAGCCCAGCGCCGCCTGACGCGGGGGACCCTGCATTCGTGGCGGCGCTGCCGAGCACCGTAGTCTCAACGGTATGTCTGAGTACGTCTTCACCCTGCGCAACGTGCGCAAAGCCCACGGCGACAAGGTCGTCCTCGACAACGTGACGTTGTCGTTCCTGCACGGAGCGAAGATCGGGGTGGTCGGGCCGAACGGCACCGGCAAGTCCTCGCTGCTCAAGATCATGGCCGGCCTGGACCGCGCCAACAACGGTGACGCGATCCTCGACCCGGGCGCGAGTGTTGGCATGCTCCAGCAGGAGCCGCCGCTCTCCGAGGGCAGGACCGTGCTGGAGAACGTCGAGGAGGCGGTTGCCGAGATCAAGGGCAAGCTCGACCGCTTCAACGTGATCTCGGAGGAGCTCGGCGCCCCCGACGCCGACTACGACAAGCTCCTGGGCGAGATGGGCGACCTGCAGACCGATCTCGACCACGCCAACGC
>JBBSVL010000360.1:0-2955 GCA_038233595.1 Propionibacteriales bacterium
CGACCCCCGGACACCTGGTGGTGATCGTGGGCTTCACCTCGGCAGGCAACGTCGTGGTCAACGACCCGGCCGCGTCCTCGGACCGCTCCGTGCGTCGTACCTACAACCGGACGCAGTTCGAACGGGCCTGGCTGCGCTCGGGCGGCACCGTCTATGTGATCCACGACGCCCGGCACCCCCTCCCCACCCGAGGCTCCAACACCAACTGGTGAGGCGTCGCATCCTGACGTGCGACTCTCGACGAGGTCGCTACTCGTTGCCGGCGTCGAACTGCACGGTGTGCCATCCGGTGGCGCCGTCGGGGAGCACGTCGGCGCGCGCAGCGGTCTGGGTGTAGCCGCTCTTGTCCGTCGCCCGGACCACCAGCACGTGCTTGCCCATGCTCAGGTCGGCCTCCCCTGCCCACTGCACCCAGGTGTCGTTGTTGGGCACGGTGCCGAGATCGGCCCGCTGCCACGCCCCTCCGTCGAGCTGGTACTCCACCTTCTCGATCCCGGTGAACTGGGCCCAGGCCGAGCCCCCGAACCGTCGGCGGCCGGGCCTCATCGTCTGGCCGTCGGCGGGTACGTCGATCCGGGACTCGGTTTTCACGGGGCCCTTCTCGCCCCAGCCACGCTCGGTCCAGTAGGCCGAGAACTTGGAGAACTGGGTCACCTCGATGTCGACCAACCACTTGGTCGCCGATACGTACCCGTACAGGCCGGGCACCACCATCCGCACCGGGAAGCCGTGCTCGACCGGCAACGGCTTGCCGTCCATCGCCACGGCCAGCATCGCGTTGCGCTTGGGGTCGGTCAGCGCGGACAGCGGTGTACCGCAGGTCCAGCCGTCCTGCGAGGTCTGTTTGACCGCATCGGCGCCCGGCTTCACTCCGGCCTCCTGAAGCAGCTCACGGATCGGTAGGCCGGACCAGAAAGCGTTGCCGACCAGGCCGCCGCCCACGAAGTTCGACACGCAGCACAGCGTCACCCACTCGCCTGTGAGCTTGCGGCTGACCAGGTCCGCGTAGCTGATCGTGAGCGGCTTGTCGACCATCCCGTGGATGCGCAGCTGCCACTGGTCCGGGGTGATCGCCGGCAGGCTGATCGCGGTGTGGACCTGGTAGAAGTGCCGGACCAGAGTGCGCCACGGCTGGTACTTGTAGACCCCGAGGTCGGCACCGGCAGGGACTTCGCCGGCGACCACCGGCAGCCGAAGCAGCTCGCGGGCCTGATCGACACGCTTGCGGCCGCGACCGATCCACTGACCGGCGCCGGCCACGACCAGAGTGCCGGCGCCGGCCAGCCCGGCTCGCAGCAGGAAGGCCCGCCGACCGGCTGCGTCTACGCGGGGCGAGGTCAACCAGCCGAGCACCAGCAGCCACGTGGCCAGCCCCACGGCGACCGGCAGCAACGCCGCCGGGCCCGCGTCCGGCTCGGTCAGGACGGCGAACAGCGCAACGCCCGCCATCAGGGTCATCACGAGGTAGGACAACCACACCCGTCGTACGGACTGGACGCCTGCGAAACCAGCCAGGGCCAACAGCCCGATCGTGGTGCCGGCGACCAGGAGCGGCTTGTCGAGGTGCTTGACGAGGTGGATCAGGGAGTCGGCCAACGAGCCCGGCGTGGAGTCCCGGACCAGGTTCGCGACGGCGATCAACGGGCTGGTCTGCTGACCCAGCAGCGCTGTCGCGACCAGGCTGGTCGCGATGCCCGCGAGCCCGGTCAGCGCGCCGGCGAGGAAGAGCATCCAACGGGTTGGCGTCTTCGGCGGCAGCTGGGGGTTGTCCATACTCACCCCTCCATCGTCGCGCATGCAACCTGAAACCGGCATGATCCTCATGTGGTCAGCTCATCGGTCCGGGTCGGGGTCGGCTCGGACGTACATCGCCTCGTCGCTCGTGAGTCCTCAGGCCGTTCGTTACAGCTGGCCGGTCTGGATTGGCCCGACGAGCCGTTCGGCCTCGAGGGACACTCCGACGCAGACGTGGCCGCGCACGCCGCCTGTGACGCGCTGCTCTCCGCTGCGGGTCTGGGAGACCTGGGCAGCAACTTCGGAACCGCAGAGCCCGAGTGGGCCGGAGCGGCCGGCACGACCTTGCTCGCCGAGACCGTACGACGCGTACGTGCCGCCGGGTTCGAGGTCGGCAACGTGGCGGTCCAGGTGATCGGCAACGTGCCGAAGCTGGCTCCGCGACGGGCTGAGGCGGAGCAGGTGCTCAGCGCGGCCGCGGGGGCGCCGGTGACGCTGTCGGCCACGACCACCGACGGCCTCGGGCTGACCGGCCGGGGAGAGGGCGTGGCCGCGATCGCGACCGCACTGGTGTCCCATGTCCTCTAGCCGCACCGCCGTGGTCATCCTGGCGGCCGGTTCGGGCCGCCGGGTCGGCGCCGCGACGAACAAGGTGCTGCTGCCCCTGGCCGGGCGGGCCACCCTGGCCTGGTCGGTGCGCACCGCGCTCGCGCTGGACGACGTGCACCGCATCGTGCTGGTGGTTCGCGCCCAAGACCGCGGCACCGTGGAGCAGGTGGTCGCACTGCACCTGGGTAGCCACGACGTGTGGCTGGTCGACGGCGGAGACACCCGGCACGACTCGGAGACCAACGCCCTGGCTGTGCTGCGGGCCGACGTCGAGGCCGGTGAGATCGACGTGGTCGCGATCCACGACGCCGCGCGGCCACTGGCATCACCGGACCTGTGGGCACGCACGATCGCCGCCGCCGCGGCGTACGGCGGGGCGCTGCCGGGGATCCGGCAGCATGGCCTGCTGTCCCGGGACGCAGACGCCGGTCCGCTCGAGGATCTGGTCGCTGTGCAGACGCCTCAGGCCTTCCGGGCCGGCCCGCTGCTTGCTGCGTACGACGCCGCACGGCGCGACAGGTTCACCGGTACCGACACCTCGGCCTGCCTGGAGAGGTACACCGACCTGCCGGTCGTGGCCGTGGCGGGCGAGGTGGCCAACATCAAGGTCAC
>JBBSVL010000361.1:0-2952 GCA_038233595.1 Propionibacteriales bacterium
CATGCTTGCCGTCGTGATCCTGACCGGTCTGATCAACACCGGTTCGGGCGTCATCGGGGATTACAACTATCGCGAAGGCGTGTCGGTCTGGTTCCGCAGCATCTTCTACTTCGACCCAAAACCCCGCCTGATGGTCGGTGCACCACTGAGCTTCAAGCTGCACGGCATCCTGGCCATCTCTCTGTTCGCCGTGTGGCCCTTCACCCGCCTGGTTCACGCGTTCACCGCCCCGTTGAGCTATCTCTTCCGGCCATACGTCCTGTACCGCAGCCGTGATGATCACGAAGGATCACGCTCACGTCGGCGCGGCTGGGACAAGGTCGACACCATCCCGCGCCGTCGATAGGAAGGTTTGAGGTCGTCGTGTCGCTCACTGCCCCACCGCAGGTAAGAAAAGCCGGATAAGGTCGTTTCATGGCAGTCGAAGCGTCCATGACGTTGGCTGATCTCGTGATCGAGGACGGCCGACGTGCTCGGGTCTTGGAGCGGTTTGACCTCGACTACTGCTGCAAGGGCCAGCGCTCCCTGCCGGATGCGGCTGCTGAGGCTGGCGTCGACCTGGATGAGATCATCAGGGCACTGGATCTCCCGAAGGTGAGCGCCCACGAGGTGGCCAGGCCGCAGGAGCAGGCTGCACTCGCCCACGACATCGTTGACACCCACCATTCGTACATGTGGGAGGAGATGCCGCGGCTGCAGGCCCTCGTGGAGAAGGTCCACCGGGTCTACGGAGACCGACATCGCGAGCTGGCCAGGGTGAACGAGCTCTTCACCGACGCGGTCGCCGCGCTGGATCCGCACATGACCAAGGAGGAGCGCTCTGTGTTCCCGGCGATCAGCCGACTGGAGAAGACCGGGTCACCCGGCGCTCGCGGAACGCTCGCCGACCAAATCGAGGTGTTGATCCAGGAGCACACGGTGGTCGGTGACCTGTTCAAGGAGATCAACTCCGTGACAGGGGGCTATGCGGTGCCCGAGGACGGGTGCGCCTCGTACCGGGCGATGCTCGACGGGCTCAGGGAGATGGAGCTCGACCTGCACGAGCACATCCACAAGGAGAACAACATCCTGTTCCCGGGTGCGCTCGAGCTGGAGCGAGCCGCGACGATGACACCTCCAGTCCTCGGCGATTGACGCTCGCCGGAGGGCTACAGCCGCGCGGTGTAGCTGGCGGCGGTCTCGGTCACCGGACTGGGCAGCCCAAGGACGCGGCACTGCCGGCGTTGTCGAGGGTTCGGCTGCACCGACGCGCGTTGTGGTGAGCCGCGTAGCCCGGGGACTACCCGTTCGTTACGCACGTCATGGTCGACGCCGAACGCGGCGCGTACCCGTTGTTCCGGGTCACCCCCTGAGTCGTCGCTGGCGTGACCGATCGAGTTCTCCCGTCGAGGAGAGCACGGTTCGCTGCACGTGCCTGATCATCGTCACGAAGACCAGCACCCAGGCCGCGAACGCGATCCAGAGCCCGAAGCTGCCCACCGCCTCGACGACCGGCAGGTGGTCCGCCCGGCCCAGGTAGATCCCCGCAACCGCGTACATACCGAGCGGGAAGATGATGCTCCACAGCGTCGCCTCGTACCGCAGCGGAACCCGCCGCCGGACGTGGCGCCACCACCCTGCGGCGACCAGCACCGGAATGAGCCAGGTGGCGAACGCCCAGAACACCACAGCCAGTCCCGCTATCAGGTCTCGGGTCACGGCGACCATCGGCGCATCGGCCATCTCCACTATCCGGGCGCCCGCCAGCACCGTGATCGCCAGGGCACCCATCGAGACCCAGTACGGCGGAGTCAGATCCTCAGGACCGAACTCGTACAGCATCAGGCGCAACGAGACGAACACACCCGCAGCGGCGTACAGGAACACACCCACCGACCAGGACACGACCGCCAGCACGGCGAGCTCGCGGCGGGCGCCGTCGAAGTCGGGCTCGATGGTCGCGGCGGCAGCAGCGACAGACTGGCTGGCCACGACCCAGATGAACCAGGTGCCGTTCGCACTCGCGATCACGGGTCGCTCCTGCCGACCGAGGACCGCGGTCCAGGGCACCACATAGCCGAGGGCCAGCCAGGTCGTCCCCGCGACGATGAGCAGAACCGCGGTCGCGTTGTGGAAACCCGCCTGGCCGAGGCGCACCCCGAGCACGTTCGTGCCTGCCACGAACGTAAAGAAGCCGAACCCCCTGCGCGGGTCCGTGAAGTCCTCGACCACCGCGCCGCTGTACGAGACCAAACGCCACCCGGTCAGGACCAACAACACCACGAAAGCCACGCTGCACACGACCAAGAGCACCGACGACAGTGCGTCGGACCCCTCCAGGTGCATCCCTACAGAGAGGATTCCGGTGGCCATGACCAGCGCGAAGTAGCCAGGTGCCAGCCCCTGAACAGCCCGGCGCACGCGCGCCCCGAATCCGTCTGCCACGAACGGAGTTTGTCACCAACCGCTTCTCCAGGCTCTCAGGTCAGCGCGAGCCGGACCTCGCAGCTAGGGGGTTGGGCGCTGGCGTGCCGGCGGAGCCGAGGACATGGAGGACCATCTAGCGGACGTCCCAGCCGACGCATTCGGTGTCGGTCGCCCACTCCTGCGGGATCAGCGAGGCCGTCAGGGCCGCGAACGTTTCGAACTCGGCCGGGCGAGCACCCGGGCATTCCTGCGGTTGCCTCGATCAGACCGGAGGTCATCGGGACAAGGCAGTCGTATCGCCGATAGGCTTGTCAAGCCCTTGAAGACAAGACTCGAATCATGTGTAAGGCATCTGCTGCGAGCACTGGCCGGATCGGCCGTGGTTCGAGTGGTGCGTCATTCATTCCGGCGCGTCTGTGCAACCACGAAAGCCCCCGGTCTTCACCGCCTGGACCGACGCGGCGTGAATCTGTAGCGTGAACTCAAGCGGTACGGCGCCGCTTCGAGGTGAGCCGGGAGAAGACCATGGCTGGTGCGGATGACATC
>JBBSVL010000362.1:0-2952 GCA_038233595.1 Propionibacteriales bacterium
CGTGGTCGCGGGAAACCTCCTGGGCGCTGCATTGGTTCTGCTCGGCTGGTTGTGCCTGCTCTGGTGGCACCGCCGTACGGACCCGCCGCGCCGACCTTGACATCAGGAACGCGTCAGCGGGCGAACACCCGCCAGACGCGGAAGCCGATTCGGCTGCGACCCGGCTCGGCGGATCCATCGCCAGGCTTCGGCAGGGCCAAATCGTCCTCCTTCGACTTGGCACCCGAACAGGTCCGGCTGGTCGCGGCCCAGCCCTGGGACATCTCCGGAGCACTCGCCGCGGGGTGCCAAGCCGCCTTCGTCGCTCGACCCGGTGCTGTGCTCAGCCCGCTCGGCCGGCAACCCGATATCGTCGGCCCGGACCTGGGCAGCGTCGTAGAGCAGATCATCGCCAAGATCCGTAGTGAACAGCCGCGTCCCGTTGGGTCGGCTGCCGACAGGTAGTGCGTGCGGGTCGCGAACGGTCCGGGTGCGCCACCAGCTGGGCGGCACCGCGAGCCTGCGCGTCAACGCGACCGACGCAGGCGGGCGCTCGGGTCCCAGCGGATCCTCGACGCCTACGAGGTGTCCGGGCGTCACGAGTTGCTCGCGGCGGCGCCTGTCCTACTCACCGGACGAGTGGTAGACATCACAACGTGACCCGTCCGGTTCGCCGACCCAGCATGAGAGGTGGCGTCGATGAGTGACGCAGCCAGTCCGTCCATGGCCCCCGGGGCTGACTGTTTCGACGTCATCGTGGTCGGGGGTGGATCGGCGGGCGCCGTCGTCGCCGCCCGGCTCTCCGAGGACCCGTCGGTGCGCGTTGCGCTCATCGAGGCCGGGGGCACGCCGCCGGACCGCGAGGTGATGCCGGCCGCGGTCGCCTCGCTGCAGCTCGATCCGGACGTGGACTGGATGTACACCGGGGACCCCGGTGGCGCCGGCAAGGGCCTCACCGATGGTCGGATGATGGTGCCCCGCGGGAAGATGCTCGGCGGGTCCTCCGGCCTCAACTACATGGCCTACGTGCGTGGTCACCCTGGTGACTTCGACAGCTGGGCCGACGGCGGCAAGGGCTGGTCCTACGACGACGTGCTGCCGTACTTCCTCAAGAGCGAGGACCTGGCGCCGCCGGACCCACCGGAGGGCGTGGTCATCGACGAGGACGCCCACGGCACGGGTGGCCCGCTGGGGGTCTCGGTGCGCGCGCCTCGGACCGCCGCGGCCGAGCAGTTCGTCGAGGCGGCGGAGGCGAGCGGCATCCCGATGGGGGACTACAACGGCCGTGACCGCGGTGGCCCCGTCGGGTGCGCGTCGCTCTTCCAGACCACCACCCGCAACGGCATGCGTTCCTCGACGTACCACGCGTTCCTCGAGGCGGTGATGGAGCGCGACAACCTGACCGTCATCACGCACGCGCAGGTCGAGCGGATCCTGCTGGAGCAGGATGGTGGTGGCCTGCGCGCCACCGGCGTGCGGTACCGCGAAGCGGACGGTCGTACGACGAGCATCCACGCCGACCGTGAGGTCGTGGTCAGTGCCGGGACTATCGGGTCCCCGCAGCTGCTGCTGCTGTCCGGGATCGGGCCGAGCGAGGAGCTCGCATCCGTGGGTGTGGAGTGCGCGCTCGACAACCCGCACGTCGGGAAGCACCTCAAGGACCACCTGCACGTGCCGCTGGCGTTCCCGGCTCCGGGCGTGGCGCTGACGATGACCGAGATCGCGATCTCGCTCGGTCCGGACGCGCTGCGAGCCCCGGCCGGTCCGCTGCCGGCCGACCCGGCCGACGACGACGGCCTGCCGCCGGAGCTGGCTGCGCTCAAGGCCGAGGCCGAGCGGCGGGTGACCGAGTGGGCGACCACCGGCCAGGGGCTGGCGTCCTCCTCCTTCTACGATGCCGTCGCCTTCTTCTCCACGGGGCTCGGCGACCCGCACACCCATGACGCCCAGATCGGGCTGCTGGCCTGCGGCTACACACCCGACATCTGGAAGCACCTCTTCCGCGTCGACCCCGCCCACTACTTCGATGACCCCGACGCCGCCCTGTCGGCTGATGCGGAGACCGTGGTGGTGCTCCCCAACCCGGTGCAGCCGCACTCGGAGGGTGAGGTGTGCCTGGTCAGCGACGACGTCGCGGACGCCCCGCGGATCGACCTCAACTACCTCGCCGACCCGCACGACGTGAAGGTCATGGTCGCGGTGATGCGGCGGGCCCTGGAGATCGTCGCCCACTGGCCCGGGGACGGCCTCGGGCCCCTGATGGTGCCCCCGGCGCTGGCCGAGACCCACGGCCACACGACGGGCGAGGCCCCAAGCGACGCGCTGCTGGAGGACCTGGCCCGTCACTACGCCCTCACCGTCTACCACGAGACCTCGACGTGCCGGATGGGCAGCGTGGTCGACGCCGAGCTCCGGGTGCTCGGCGTGGCCGGGCTCCGGGTCGCCGACGCGAGCATCATGCCTACGGTGGTCAGCGGGAACACCAACGCCGCCACGATCATGATCGGGGAGCGCGCGGCGGAGCTGATCGCCGCGGACCACCAGATCACGCTGGCCACGACCGTCGGCTGAGCCGGGTGCCCATAGCCCTAGGCCATCACCAAGCCGGGTGCGGCGAACGGCTCTGTTGCGTTGGTCGATCGCAGGCACGAGGACGAGCACGACAAGAGCAACGAGCCAGATCGGTTGTGGGGAGCTACTGCCGTGAGACAACAGACGGTCCCGAGGCTCCCTTCCGCGGGACAGACCTACCGCAGTTCGCCGAGCCCTGCGTCACGCCCGACGAGGGCGGCCTGGGCGCGGTCGACCAGGTGCAGCTTGCCCAGGATGCTCGATACCAGGTTGCTGACGGTCTTGGGCGAAACGCCGATCTGGCTGGCGATGATCCCGGTCGGATGGCCCGAAGCGAGCAGGTCCAGCACTTCGAACTCCCGCTTGGTGAGCGCCGGGAAGGGTCGTGTGGCCGGTGTGGCC
>JBBSVL010000363.1:0-2951 GCA_038233595.1 Propionibacteriales bacterium
GGCTTGAGCCGGATGTCGTCGACCAGCCCTCCCGCCCAGACCCCCGTCGCGTTGACGACCGCCTTCGCCTCGACCCGGCGCTCGGTGCCGGTGCGTTCGTCACGGACCACGGCATGGCTGCCGGAGAGCTCGACCACGCGGCTGCGGGTGTGCACCCTGGCGCCCCGGGCCGCGGCGGTGCGGGCGATCGCGATCACCAGCCGGGCGTCGTCCTCGAGCTGGCCGTCGAAGGAGAGGACTGCACCACGCAGGCCCGCTCGCCGTACGCCGGGGGCCAGCGCCAGCGTCTCGGCCGTGGAGATGGTCCGCGACCGGGGGAGGGTACGACGCGAGGTGCGGGCGGTCACCCGGAGTGCGTCGCCCATCGCCGTCCCCAGGCGGGCGACGGCACCGGCGGACCGGCTCACCGCAGGGGTCAGCGGGATCAGCATCGGTAGTGCGTGAGTCAGATGCGGCGCGGTGGTCTCCATCAGGATGCCGCGCTCCACGGCGCTCTCATGCGCGACGTCGAACTGCAGGTTGGCCAGGTAGCGCAGCCCGCCGTGCACCAGCTTCGAGCTCCACCGGCTGGTGCCCCACGCCAGGTCGAACGCGTCCACGGCGACCACGTCGAGGCCCCTGGTGACGGCGTCGAGCGCGACGCCGGCTCCGGTGACGCCGAGACCGACCACCAGCACGTCGGTGCGCTCGGGAAGACCGGCGCCGCCGACGTGGATGCCTGGACCCTCGAGACTCATGGTCGCAGGTACCTCTCCACCAGCACGCCCAGCTCGGCCTCGAAGTCGCGTTCTGCCAGCGCACCGTCGGTCCCTGGTCCGGTCATGGTCTGCACCGACAGGGTGAACCCTTGGGCGGTCAGCAGCAGGGTGCGCGCGAGCAGCGCGAGGTCCCCGGCGCGGATCTCCGAGCGTCGCTGGCCCTCGCGCAACAACGGCTCGAGCATCGTCAGGACCAGCTCCTGCGACCGGCCGCGGCGTTCCAGCAGGTAGGGCAGCAGCAGCTCTGGGTCGACGTGGATGATCTTCGCGAAGAGCTCGTCGTCCCGGATCGCCCGGGCGACCTGCACCACGCTGCGCCTGACCTGCGCCAGCACCGGCTCGTCGGGGAGGCTCTTCTCGACGTCCCGGGCCATGGCCGCGGTCCACTCCCTGGTCATCAGGTCGCCGAGCATGGCGGCCATGTCCGGCCAGCGCCGGTACAGGGTCATCCGGCTCACTCCCGCCCGCCGCGCGACATCGGTCAGCGTCGTACGGCGCCAGCCGACCGCGAGGATCGACCACCGGGCGGCGTCCAGGATCGCGTCGTCCGAGCTGGCCCGGTCGGGCGAGCCCGGCCGGTCCCGCTTGTCCAGACCTGTGTGACGAACAGACGACATATGTCACACTGTAATGCATGCACACCGACCCGATCGGCGAAGCGCCCGTCACCCGCGAGATGCACTGGTCCCGGTGGGGCGACCCGGCACAGGCGGTACCGCTGGCCGAGCCGGCACGCGCCCTGGTCGAGGCCTTCATCGGGACCTCGGAGACCCCGGCCGCCGAGCTGCGCGCCGTACGCATCACCGAGCCACTCCCCGAGGACCTCGTGCGCGAGCTGGCCGCGATGGTGGGTGCCGACCACGTGCTCACCGACCACGACACCCGGGTGCTGCGCACCCGCGGGAAGTCGACCCCCGACCTGCTCAAGCTCCGCTCGGGCGACGGCACGGACTCACCCGACGCGGTCGTCCGACCCGGGTCCCACGACGAGGTGCAGGCGGTGGTCGACTGGTGCGTGCGTCGCCATGTCGCGCTGGTCCCTTTCGGTGGCGGTACCTCTGTGGTGGGTGGACTGGTGGCTCGCCGCGACGGTTTCGCCGGGGTGGTCTGCCTGGACCTGTGTCGGCTCAACCGGCTGCTCGACGTCGACACCGAGTCGATGACGGCCGTCCTGGAGCCCGGTCTGCGCGGACCCGAGGCCGAGGCGCTGCTCTTCGAGCACGGGCTGACCCTCGGGCACTTTCCGCAGTCCTTCGAGTACGCCTCGATCGGTGGCTTCGCGGTGACCCGTTCCAGCGGCCAGTCCTCCGCGGGCTACGGCAGGTTCGACTCCCTGGTGCTGGCGCTGACCCTGGCCACCCCTCAGGGACGGCTCGAGCTGGGCTCGTCGCCGGCCAACGCCGCCGGCCCCGACCTGCGGGAGTGGGTGATGGGGTCCGAGGGTTCCTACGGCGTGGTGACCTCGGTGCTGCTCCGGGTCCGACGGGTCCCCGCGGTCCGGGTCTACGAGTCGTGGCGGTTCGAGTCGTTCGACGCCGGGGCGGCAGCGATGCGCACGCTCGCCCAGAGCGGCTCCCTACCGACGGTGCTCCGGCTCTCCGACGAGGCGGAGACCGCGATCAACCTGGCCTCGCCGGACGAGGTCGGCTCGGCCACCAAGAGCACCGAGAACACCGAGAACACCGAGAGCACCGAGAACACCGAGAGCACCGAGGGCACCGGCGGCGTCCTGATGATCGTGGGCTACGAGGGCGAGCGGGTGGTCGTCGAGGCCAGGCGCGCGTTGGTGGGCGCGGTGCTCGCAGGTCTGGGCGGCGAGGACCTCGGCGAGCAGGGTGGCCAGGCGTGGTCGGCGGGCCGGTTCCACGGCCCCTACCTGCGGGACTCGCTCCTCGATGTCGGGGTGCTGGTCGAGACCGTGGAGACCGTCACGTTCTGGTCCCGGTTGCGCACGGTCTACGACGCCGTACGCAGCGCCCTGGAGTCCACGCTCGGCACGGACGGTCGGCCGGTGCTGGTCCTGTGCCACATCTCCCACGTCTATGAGACCGGCGCCTCGCTCTACTTCACCGTCGCGACCAGGCAGGACCACGACCCGGTCGCCCAGTGGCTCGCAGCCAAGGCTGCGGCCAGCGACGCGATGATCGACAACGGCGCCTCCATCACCCACCACCATGGCGTGGGTGCCGACCA
>JBBSVL010000364.1:0-2903 GCA_038233595.1 Propionibacteriales bacterium
CGAGGTGCCCGACGGGAGGCTCTGGGTGCATTGCGCGAGCGGTTTCCGTGCCTCGATCGCCGCCAGCCTGCTGGCGCGCGCAGACCACGACGTCGTGCTTGTCGACGACGAGTTCGATGCGGCGCACAAACTCGGCCTCACGGCATCCACAAGCTGAAGGATCCCTCATTCACCACCAATACGCTCGGGTCGCGTGACCTGAGGACCACCGGAGGTAGGAGAGCAGATGTCCAGCACCACGCACCATCAGGTCGTCATCATCGGCGGGGGTAGCGCCGGCATCAGCGTCGCGGCCCGCCTCAGGCACGCGGGGATCCACGACATCGCCGTCATCGACCCCGCCGACAAGCACTACTACCAGCCGCTGTGGACCCTCGTGGGCGGCGGCTGCGCCCCGGCCGAGGAGAGCGAGCGCCCCGAGTCCTCGGTGATGCCCAAGGGCGTGGCGTGGATCAAGTCTGCCGCTGAGTCGGTCGACCCCGACGAGCAGGTCATCACTGTCGCCAACGGTGCCACGCTCCGGTATGACTACCTCGTGATGTGCCCGGGTATCCAGCTCGACTGGGGCAAGGTTCCGGGTATGAGCGAGAGCATGGACACTCCCAGCGTCTCGAGCAACTACCTCTTCGACAAGGCTCCCAAGACCTGGGACCTGATCAAGGGCATGCGATCCGGGACCGCCGTGTTCACGATGCCCTCGGGGCCGATCAAGTGTGCGGGTGCTCCGCAGAAGATCGCCTACCTGGCCGCCGACTACTGGCGTCAGCAGGGTGTGCTCGACGACATCAACGTTGTGCTCGTGCTGCCGACCCCGGGAATGTTCGGGGTCAAGGTGTTCTCCGACGAGCTCGAGCGGGTCGCGGCTCGCTACGGCATCGAGGTGCACAAGAGCTCCGAGGTGGTCGAGGTGGATCCCGACGGCAAGCACGCGGTGATCGCCAACAACAGTGCGGGCACGAAGGCGGTCGTCGACTACGACATGATGCACGTCGTCCCGCCGCAGTCGGCGCCAGACTGGGTCAAGGCCACCTCACTGGCAGACCCCAAGAACGCGGCCGGTTACATCGAGGTCGACAAGTTCACGTTGCAGCACACCCGCTACGCCAACGTGTTCGCGCTCGGCGACGCCGGGAATGCGCCCAACTCCAAGACCGGCGCCGCGATCCGCAAACAGGCGCCCGTGGTGACCAAGAACCTCCTGTCGGTGATGAAGGGTCGGCCCGCCACAGGGAAGTACGACGGCTACGCCAGCTGCCCGCTGACCACTGCGCGGAACAAGATGCTGCTCGCCGAGTTCGACTACTCGATGGAGCCGAGGCCCACGTTCCCGTTCATCGACACGACCAAGGAACGTCGCGACATGTGGTACCTCAAGCGCTACGGGCTGCCCGCGATGTACTGGAACCTGATGCTGAGGGGCCGGGCCTGATCAGGTCCCTGCGTTCGCTGCCACTCGTGAGGCGTCCACCTCACAGGACAGACAGCGGAAGCGAGCGACCGACGAGGCTGCGTCGTACGACGGGGAGCGCGCTGGCGATGCGTCGCAGCTCCATCGACGAGGAAGCGCCCGGATGCGACACCATGGCCGGCACCCCGGCGTCTCCCGCCGTCCGTAGTTCCAGGTCGAGCGGGACCTGCCCGAGAAGTGGGGCGTCGATGGCCTCTGCGAGGCGGAGGCCACCGCCCTCACCGAAGATCGGCGTATGGGTTCCGCAGTGGGAGCACACCAGTGACGTCATGTTCTCCACGACTCCCGCGATCGGCATCCGTACGTCGCGTGCCATCTTGCCGACCCGTGCCGCGACCGTCTGAGCGGCAACCTGCGGCGTAGTGACCGCGAGCAGCTGGGCATCGGGCAGCAGCTCGAGGAGGGTCATCGTGACGTCTCCGGTCCCCGGGGGGAGATCGATCAACAAGGTGTCGAGCTCTCCCCAGTGGACGTCGGTGAGGAACTGCTCGATCGCCTTGTGCAGCATCGGGCCGCGCCAGACCACAGGCTCACCCTCGGTGACAAAGAAGCCGACGGACATCAGCGAGACACCGTGTGCGGACACCGGCAACATCAGTCCCTTCAGGGCGACCGGAGCACGCCGGACGCCGAAGAGCTGGGGGATCGAGTATCCCCACACATCGGCATCGAGCACGCCGACCCGCTGCCCTTCCTGGGCCAGCGCGACGGCCAGGTTGGCGGTGACCGAGGACTTGCCCACCCCGCCCTTGCCGCTGGCCACGGCATAGACCTTCGTGGAGGACGCCTCGCCGAACTGATGGGTGCCCTCGGGTCTGGCTCCACGGAGCCGGCCGGCGAGGCTGAGACGCTCACTGTCACTCATCGCGGTGAGGCGGACTTCCACCTGCGCGACACCGGCGACGTCCCGGAGGGCGTCGGAAACCTCGGCGACGAGCTGCTCCTTCAGCGGGCAGGAAGCCGTGGTGAGACGGACCGTGACGCGGACGACGCCAGGTTTGGCCAGCTCGACGGCCTCGAGCATTCCGGCGTCGGCCAACGAGAGGCGGAGCTCGGGATCCTTCACGTCGCCCACGGCGGTGCGGACGGCGTCGAGATCCACCGGCTGGGCGCGGGGCCGGGACAGCAGACTCATGCTCCTCCATCCGCATCGCTCGAGCGGCCGCCGTCGGCCCGGAAGGCTCGGCGCTTCGGCTTGACCGGTCGCATCATGAACTCGGGCCTGCGCAGGCCCGAGGCGCTCGGACCGGGTCGGGTGTTGTCCATCCAGGTCCGGTAGACCTCGCGCGAGCGACGAGTGTCGACCACGACGTCGCCGTACCGGTCGTCAGCGTGGGCCGGCTCCAGACGCACCTTCTGGTGCCAGCAGTGCATTCCCGAGAGCGGGTCAGGGTGGACGGCGAAGGCGAGGTTCTGGTGGACGCCGGGGTCCTCC
>JBBSVL010000365.1:0-2886 GCA_038233595.1 Propionibacteriales bacterium
GCCCCGGTCACTTCCTTCGCCTTGCCCGCGATGCTGTCCAACAGCCCTTCGCGGGCCTGTGCTGCTTTGTCATTGCTCATGACCTCCAATACCCCGTACGCGCGGGTCCGACTCCCCATCAGGGGTGTGACCTGTGCCGCAAACCGGCTTGGTACCCCACGCAGGGGCGGGAACCGGCATCGGCGTGAACCGGCGCGAGTGTCGTGCCACTACGACGAACAGCACCGCACGTAGTCAACGCTGCAACAGGGACAGATCCTGTGAGCCCGCCGGCTGCTGGTCGGTCTCGGGGGTCGAGAGCCGTGTGGCCAGGTACGGCGCCGTGGCGCTGCCCTCGGCCCGCGAGACCTCTTCCGGGGAGCCGGCGGCCATCACGCGACCGCCCTCGTCCCCACCGCCCGGGCCCAGGTCGATGACCCAGTCGGCACTGGTGATCGTGTCGAGATCGTGCTCGACCAGCACCACGGTGTTGCCGGCATCCACCAACTGGTGCAACTGGCGGAGCAGCAGGGCGATGTCGGCGGGGTGCAGCCCGGCGGTGGGCTCGTCGAGCAGGTACAGCGCGTGCCCGCGGCGGGCTCGCTGGAGCTCGGTTGCCAGCTTGATCCGCTGGGCCTCCCCACCGCTGAGCTCGGTGGCGGGCTGCCCCAGGCGCAGGTAGCCCAGTCCGACCTCGCGCAGCGTGATCAAGCTGCGTGCGGCGGCCGGCACGTCTGCCAGGAAGCCGGCCGCCTCGTCGACGGAGAGGGCCAGCACGTCGGCCACGTTCTTGCCGCGGTAGTCGATCTCGAGGGTCTCTGCGTTGTAGCGCGCTCCGTGGCAGGTCGGGCACGGTGCATACGTGCCGGGCAGGAAGAGCAGCTCGACAGAGACGAAGCCCTCGCCCTGGCAGGTCTCGCAGCGTCCCCCGGCGACGTTGAAGGAGAAGCGGCCGGCGCCGTAGCCACGCTCGCGGGCCTCGGGGGTTGCGGCGTACAGCTTGCGCACCGCGTCGAAGAGGCCCGTGTAGGTGGCCAGGTTGGAGCGAGGCGTGCGTCCGATCGGACGCTGGTCGACGCGCACGAGCCGGTCGAAGGACTCCAGTCCGGTGGCTTCGTCGACGTCGATCTCGAGATCGCTGTCTTCTGCGTCAGGGGTCTGGCCGAGGTGGCTTCGCACCAGCTCGGCAAGCACCTGGGTGACCAGCGTCGACTTGCCCGACCCCGAAACCCCGGTCACGGCCGTCAGCACGCACAGGGGTACCTCGACCGAGAGGTCCTTTAGGTTGTGCCGGCTGACCCC
The DNA here is from genome assembly GCA_038233595.1 of Propionibacteriales bacterium. GTDB lineage: Bacteria > Actinomycetota > Actinomycetes > Propionibacteriales > Nocardioidaceae > Marmoricola. The sequence continues at coordinate 1,282 of JBBSVL010000365.1, forward strand.
GCGCAGGTGCAGCCAACCGTGGGGCGTGCGCTGGGGTCGCTGAGGTGGCTCCGCGCGACCGAAGAGGTGCTTTCCGGTGATCGAGCCCTCAACGTGCTCGAGGCCCGCGACCGGCCCGGAGTAGAGCACGTGACCCCCGTGCTCACCGGCTCCCGGGCCGATATCGACGACCCAGTCGGCCCGACGCACGATGTCGAGGTCGTGCTCGACGACGAACAGCGAGTTGCCCGAGCCCTTGAGCGTGTCGAGCACGTCGAGCAGCGGCTCGGCATCGGCCGGGTGCAGCCCCGCGGACGGCTCGTCGAGAACGTAGACGACACCAAAGAGCCCCGAGCGCAGCTGGGTGGCGATGCGCAGGCGTTGCGCCTCTCCGGGCGAGAGCGTCGTGGAGCTGCGCCCCAGCGAGAGGTAGCCCAGCCCCAGGTCGAGCAGCACCTGGATCCGGGCCACGAGGTCGGTGCAGATGCGCACCGCGACCTCGGTCGCCTCACCGGAGTCGGCCGAGGACGTCGCCGCGCCTGCCTCGGTGAGCTCGGCCACCGGGCGTAGCAGCGTCACCAGCTCGGTGAACGACAACACGTTCGTCTGCGCGATGCTGAGGCCCCGAAAGGTGACCGTCAGCGAGTCCGCCTGCAGTCCGGTGCCCTGGCAGGCCGAGCACTCGACGCTGCGGACGAAGCGCATCGACTTGTCGCGCATCATCTGGCTCTTGGAGGTGGCCAAGACGTGGTGAACGTGCGCGCGGGCGCTCCAGAACAGCCCGTAGTAGCTGTGGTCGATGCGATCGCGCTCAGGCTTGACCAGCACCTTGGGCTGCTCGTCGGTGAAGAGCAGCCAGTCGCGGTCCTTCGCCTTCAACGAGCGCCAGGGAGCGTCGACGTCGATGCCCAGCCCGGACACGATGCTGCGCAGGTTGGCGCCTTGCCAGGCGCCCGGCCACGCAGCGATCGCGCCCTCGCGGATGCTCAGCGCGGTGTCCGGCACCATCAGCTCCTCGCTGACGTCGTGCTCCTCGCCCAGCCCGTGGCAGCGCGGGCAGGCTCCAGCCGCGGTGTTCGGCGAGAACGCCTCAGCCTCCAGCCGCGACGCACCATTCGGGTAGGTGCCGGCGCGCGAGTAGAGCATCCGCACCAGGTTTGACAGCGTGGTCAGCGTGCCCACACTCGAGCGGGAGCTCGGGGCACCGCGCCGCTGCTGCAGCGCCACGGCCGGCGGCAGCCCGGTGATCTCCTGCACGTGCGGGGCACCCACCTGCTGCAGCAGCCGACGCGCGTAGGGCGCGACCGACTCGAAGTAGCGACGCTGCGCCTCGGCGTAGAGCGTGCCGAAGGCCAGCGAGGACTTGCCGGAGCCGGAGACACCGGTGAAGGCGACCACCGCGTCACGTGGCAGGTCGACGTCGATATTCTTGAGGTTGTGCTCGCTGGCTCCGCGGACATGGACGAAGTGGTCGGTCGGGTCGTGGGGCACACCCCCTGTCTAGTCGCTCGCCGATGACCTGCTCACTCCGGCCACCGCGCAGCATCGGATCCGACGCCGGCTGGCCCGAGGTGGATTCATCCGCGCCTGAAACGTTGCCCCCCGAGGCCGTCAGGACACTGGGCC
>JBBSVL010000366.1:0-2863 GCA_038233595.1 Propionibacteriales bacterium
CGTGCAGAGCTCCGTGGACTACAAGGACCTGGGCACCGCGACGTCCGGTGCGACGTTCTTCCGCTCGATCGGAGGATCGTTCGGGACCGCCCTGTTCGGGGCGATCTTCGCCGCGGTGCTCACCGGCAACCTGTCCGGCGTCCGCGTTCCGGCCGGTCTCACCGGCACCAGCGTCAGTCTGACCCAGCTCGGATCGCTACCCGCATCCACCCGGGCCGGCTACGTCTCCGGCTATGCCGACTCCCTCCAGACCGTGTTCCTGGTCGCCGTACCGATCGGGGTGGTCGCCTTCCTGCTCACCCTGCTGCTTCCCGAGATCCACCTGCGTGCGACGGTCGCCAGCGACGTCGGGGAGGCGTTCGTACCGCCGGAGGGTCGCACCTCGCTCCAGGAGGTCGAGCGGACGCTGCACAGCCTGCTGCGTCACGAGAACCGGCCGGACATGTACCGACGCCTCACCGCGCGGGCGTCCGTGGACCTCGACCCGCAGGCGACCTGGCTGCTCTACCGGTTCGGAGAACACCCCAACCAGACGCTCACCTCCCTCGCCGCGCTGCTCGACACCGGCCGCGAGGACCTCGGATCACCCCTCGACGTCCTGTTCGAGCGCGGACTCGTCACCGGGCCCCGTCAGTCGGCAGCGCCCGCCGAGCCGGTGATCGAGCTGACTCCGGCCGGTCAGTCTGCGCTCGACCGGCTCACCGCCGCCCGTCGGGACGGGTTGTCCGACCTTCTCGCCGGTTGGTCTCCCGAGGACCACCCGGAGCTGGCGCAGCGGTTGCAGGAGCTTGCCCACGAGCTTCTGGCCGACGACGAGCTGATGCTGCGGGAGGCGGCAGCACCTACGGTGAGTCAGTGATGTCGGCCGGCGACGGGGGTCGAGAGGGTCCCACCTCGGATCGCTTCCTGACGCGAGTGCGCAGCGTGGTTGCGAGGGCGGCCGCCACGAGCACGGCACCGGCGACCAGCCATCCCAGCGCGCCCGGCGCCGCAACTGCGCCCGCGAGCCATTGCTGGACCCCCTCTGCGGTGTCAATGACGGGATCCGTCGTACCGCCACCCGCGAGGACGCGCAGCTCCCACCAGCCGTAGTAGGCGACGTAGGCTCCGGCGAGCGCCAGCAGGAGGCCCCCGACGCGAGGCACCCAGGCTCCGACCCGGCGGATATGACGGACCAGGGTGCCCGAGGCAAGAGCGGTCGCCACCGCGATGGTCCCGACGACCAGGCCCATCCCGGCGGCGTACGCGAGGAAGAGACCCACCCCGGAGAGCAAGGAGCCGCTACGGAAGCCGGTCACGACCACGGCAAGGAACGGGGCGATCGTGCAGGTCAGCGACGCCACCGCGTAGCCGGCACCGAAGCCGGCCATCGAGACGAAGGAGCCGGTCAGCGGCTTCTGGCTGCCGCGTTTGACCCGACGGCGCGGCAGCCTCAGCTCGCGTCCGGAGAGCAGCACCACACCGAGCACCGCGAGGCCCGCGCCCAGCACCACGGTGAACCACGGCAGGTGCTGCTGGAGCCCGGAGAGGACTGGCGCGATGGCCAGGCCGAAGACGGCGAACACCAGCGCGAAGCCAAGTGTCATTGCTGCCGTCAGCCGCAGCGCCCGGCCGACTGCCCGGGCGCGGCTCGGCGGCTGGTCGCCGACGATCAGCAGGGAGAGGTACGCCGGGAGCAGCGCGAAGCCGCAGGGGTTGACCGCCGCGAGCAGGCCGGCGCCGAGCGCGATCGCGGGTGCGCCGTCGGACACCTCAGTGCGCCAGGTCCTCGACGAGCTTGGTGAGCTTGTCGCGGCTGAGCGAACCCTTGGCCACCTGGTGGCCGTGGGCGTCGAGCACCAGGTAGGTGCTCTGGGCGGTGACACCGAAGTGTTTCCACACCTTGCCCGCGGGATCGGTCAGCTCGGTGATGGCGTTGCCCGGCACCAGATCAGTGAAGCCGGCGATCTTGTCCGCGGCGTCCAGGCTGCCCACGCCCACGAAGTTCACGGCATCGCCGTGCTTCTTGGCCAGATCACTCATCCCGGGTATCTGCGCCCGGCAGGTCGGGCACCAGGGTGCCCAGAACCAGAACACGGTCGGCTTCCCCTTCAACGAGGTGGCATCGAACGACTTGCCGGCGACGGTCGTGGCCGTGAAGTCCAGACCTACTTGGTTCTTGGTCCCGCCGTGCCCCACCCCGCAGCCAGACATCAGCAGCACCAGGGCGAGCACGAGCATGGCGAGTCTCTTCACTGCGCCAACCTAGCCTCGCGCGCCAACCGGGCCGGGCTCACTGTTCACCCGGTGCGCCCTCGTGGGACTGCTCGACGGGCCCCTTGGCAGGATGGCGGAGTGAGCGAGCAGCGGAGCTACCAGCGGTCCCCGAACGGGATGGTCGGGGCGCTGCTCGTGTCGCTTGCGGTGATCGCCGTGTTCGTGGGTCTTCGGGCGATCTCGCGTGACAACACGGCCACGCCCGTCGCGACCTTCCCCTACGGTCCGCTGCTGAAGCAGGCCCGGGCCGACAAGCGGCTGCTCGCGCCGGCGCCGGACCCGATGCCAGACGGCTGGCGGGCGACCAGCGCGCGCTACGTGCCCGGAAGCAACGCCAGCTGGCACCTAGGCATCCTCACCGCGCAAGGGAAGTACGTCGGTATCGAGGAGTCGAGAAGCCCGGTCAGCGACAAGGTCAGCCAGTTCCTCGGCGAGGCCGCGACCAAGGGCCACGTCACCTTGGTCGGCAAGCGGCGTTGGCAGGCCTGGACGCTGCCCGACGGGGACTATGCGCTGACCCTGAGGACAGTCACCGGCAGTGTCCTGGTGGGTGGGTCTGCGGGGGCGAGCATGACCCGCAGGCTCGTCGACCAGCTGTCCTTCGGCA
>JBBSVL010000367.1:0-2842 GCA_038233595.1 Propionibacteriales bacterium
ACCGCCGTACCGGCCCATCGCGATCACAGCCATCCGGGTCGGCAGCGACCTCTTCCGATCGGTCTCGACCGACCGGATCGCAATCGCCAGTGCCGCCTCGAGGGTGGCATCGGTCAGGTCCGTCAGGGCGTAGCCGACCTCCGCTACACCGAAGGGCTCGCACAGGTCGGCCACGCTGGTCCGGAGCAGCTCGCGACGCCGAACCGCTCGTACGGCGAGCACTGCCTCCTGGGCGTCGTCGCGCCGCGAGGCGGCCGCGGTCATCTCGGTCTGGATGGCCTCGCGCGACAACGGCCGGAGCCGCTCTTCGCCGCCGAGGACCTTCACGCCCTCGGGCTCACGCTGCAGCAGGTCGGTCGCGTAGCGGCTGGTGGCCAGCACCTGGGCCAGCCGCTGGGCGGTGCGGCCTTCGTCCCGCAGCATGCTGAGGTACCAGTGTGTGTTGCCCAGCGCCTCCGAGATCTTGCGGAAGCCGAAGAGTCCGGCGTCCGGGTCGGGTGCGTCCGCGAACCACTCCAGCATCGCCGGTAGCAGGGTCCGCTGGATCGCCGCGGTCCGAGAGACACCGTTGGTCAGCACCTCGAGGTGACGTAGCGCGGCGTCCGGGTCGAGATACCCCAACGCCGAGAGCCGCAGCTTGGCCGCATCCGGGGTGAGCCGGACGTCGTCCCCCGGAATCCGGGCGACCGCCCCCAGCAACGGACGGTAGAAGAGCTTCTCGTGCAGTCGCCGGACCTCACGTCGGTGGTGCCGCCACTGCTTGTCGAGCTCCTCGACTGTGCCGGTCAGGTAGCCCAGCGAACGACCCAGCCGGCGCAGCGCCTGCTCCCCCTCGGGCAGGACGTGGGTACGACGCAGCTGGTAGAGCTGGATCCGGTGCTCCAGGGTGCGCAGGAACACGTAGGCCTCGTGCAGCGACTGACCGTCCTCCCGACCGACGTACCCGCCCCGGGTCAGGGCCGCGAGTGCGCTCAGCGTGGTGGGTGAGCGCAGCGTCTCGTCGGCCCGGCCGTGCACGAGCTGCAGCAGCTGGACCGCGAACTCGACGTCGCGAAGGCCCCCGGATCCGAGCTTCAGCTGGCGCTCGGCCTCGTCGGCGGGGATGTGCTCGACCACCCGGCGGCGCATCGCCTGCACGTCTTCCACGAAACCGCCCCGCTCCGCGGCCGACCACACGAACGGCTGGATCCGCTCGGCGTACAGCCGCCCCAGCTCCGCGTCGCCCGCTACCGGCCGGGCCTTGAGCAGCGCCTGGAACTCCCAGGTCTTCGCCCACCGTTCGTAGTAGCTGGTGTGGCTGGCCAGGGTGCGCACCAGGGGCCCGGACCTGCCCTCGGGGCGGAGCGCGGCGTCGACCGGCCAGATCGTGCCCTCGGCGGTGTGGTCGGAGCAGACCTGCATCAGCGTCGATGCGAGCTGCCCGGCGACCCGGAGTGCGGGCTGCTCCTCGGCCCCCTGGGCCGGCTCGGCGACGAAGATCACGTCGACGTCACTGACGTAGTTCAGCTCGTGCCCACCGCACTTGCCCATCGCGACCACGGCCAGCCGACAGCTGTCAGCAGCCTCGCCGAGCTTTCCACGGGCAATGGCAAGGGCGGCGTCCAGCGTGCCCGCAGCGAGGTCGGCGAGCTCGGCAGCGACGTCGTCCACGCCGACATGGTGAGCGAGGTCCCGGCTGGCCAGGCGGAGCAGCACCCGGTTGTACTCGACCCGCAGCGCGTCCACCGCCTCGTTGTGCCTGGTCGTGGTGCGGGGAATGGCTGCAGACGGGTCGGCGCCGACCGCCTCGAGCAGCCTGGCGCGTACGGCGAACGCAGCGGGCCGCGCCGTACCCAGCTCGGGGTCGCCGAGCTCGCGCCAGTGCTCGGGGTGGCGCCGAAGGTGACCAGCGAGGGCGACACTCATCCCGAGCACGGACAGCAGCCGCATCGCGGTGCCCTCGTCGTCGGCGAGCGTCTTCAGCAGAGCTGTCCGGTCCGGGACCACGTCGGCGAGGTCGAGCAGGCCGTCCAGGGCCTGGTCGGGGTCCGCGGTGCGGGCCAGCATCGGGGCCAGGGGTTCGGCTGCGGTGCCGAGCCGGGCCAGCTGCTTCGACGCGCGCTCGCCCTCTCGGAAACCCAGTCGGACGAGGTTGCCCGCGGAGGTCACCGAGCCCGGTCTGGTCACCTCAGAGCACCGGCAGCATCCGGTTGCGCTCGAAGGCGCTGACCTGACCGCGGTACTCCTCCCACTCCGACCGCTTGTTACGAAGGAAGAACTCGTACACGTGCTCGCCCAGGGTGTCGGCGAGCAGCTCGGAGTCCTCCGCGATGTCGATCGCGTCGTGCAGGGTCTTCGGGAGCTGTTCGAGACCCAGCGCCTTGCGCTCGGAGTCGGTCAGCGACCAGACGTCGTCCTCCGCCTCGCGCGGCAGCTCGTACTCCTCCTCGAGTCCCTTCATCCCCGCGCCCAAGACCGCCGCGAAGGCGAGGTAGGGGTTCGAGGCTGAGTCGATGGTGCGCAGCTCGATCCGGGTGGACTGGCCCTTGTTGGGCTTGTACATCGGCACCCGCACCATGGCGGAGCGGTTGTTGTGGCCCCAGCAGATGTACGACGGGGCTTCGTCGCCACCGATCAGCCGCTTGTAGGAGTTGACCCACTGGTTGGTCACCACGCTGATCTCGGCGGCGTGGTGCAGGATGCCCGCGATGAAGTGCCGCGCGGTCTTCGACAGCTGGTACTCGGCGCCGGCCTCGAAGAACGCGTTGCGGTCGCCCTCGAAAAGCGACACGTGCGTGTGCATCCCCGAGCCCGGGTGGGTGGTGAAGGGCTTGGGCATGAAGGTCGCCCAGATGCCCTGGCT
>JBBSVL010000368.1:0-2838 GCA_038233595.1 Propionibacteriales bacterium
ACGAGCTCTTCGGCCCCTTCTGCAGGACCATTCCCGAGCTGGCCGAGCGCGTCTTGGAGTCGCTCGCCGGGGACGGTACGTCGGAGCTCTCGGCCAAGGGAGCGGCGCAGCTGAGCGCCAAGGACGACGGCAACGCGACCGGCCGCCTGGTCGACCTCGTCTTCCGGGGCGCCGAGGAGTCGGGCTTCACCGTGCACCGCGACTTCGGCACCGAGAAGGAGAAGCTGCTCATCTACCTGGGCTCCATGAAGTCCAACGGCATCATGACCTCGGCCCTGAACCTGTTGCACAACCTCGACTACGACAAGTACGACGTGACCGCGTACTGGGCCTTCAGCAGGGGCCGTGAGCGGGTCCGCAACGCCGGCTTCGTCGATCCTCGCGTCCGGGTGCTGCCCCGCGCGGTGGTGATGCTCGGCAGTCACCGGCAGGTGCACCGGTTGGAGAACCAGATGCTGACCAGAGGCCTGCCCGCGACCCTCTCGGCCTCGCACCTGAGGTACTGGGCCACGGAGTGGCAGCGGCTGTTCGGCGATGCCCAGTTCGACCACCTGGTCGACTTCAGCGGCTACGGCTGCTACTCACCGTTCCTGTTCAGCGCCGCTCCGGGCACGCCGCAGAAGAGCATCTGGCTGCACAACGACATGGCCGCCGACCAGCAGCGCGAGACCGTCGGCGAGAAGCATCTCGAGGCGCGCCTCGGCGCGGTGTTCTCGACGTACCGCCACTTCGACCACCTGGTCTCGGTCTCGCCGGAGCTGATGCGGATCAACCGCAAGAGCCTTGCCCCCTACGCCGCCCCGGAGAAGTTCGAGTTCGCCCTGAACAGCATCGACGGCGAGCGCGTGCTCCGGATGGCCGGCCTGCTGCACGACCAGGCAACCGGTGAGGAGACCGCGCCAGGCCGCGACCTGGAGCAGTTCGACACCACCAACGTGGCCGCTGCGGTGAACGCGCTGATGCAGCACTTCAAGGCCGGCGACATCATCCGGGAGGCCCGCAGCCGAAGTCGGATCAACACCATCGACACCCGTGGCAAGCAGGTCACCACGTTCGTGACCGTCGGCCGACTGTCCCCGGAGAAGAACCACGCACGGCTGCTCGACGCCTTCGCCCAGGTGCACAGCACGCATCCCGACATCCGGCTGGTGATCCTCGGTGGCGGCAAGCTCGAGGGGGTGCTGGCCGGGCAGATCTCCAACCTCGGCATGGAGCCGTTCATCTCCCTGGCCGGGCAGGTGGACAACCCGTTCGCGATCCTGGCCGAGGCCGACTGCTTCGTGCTCTCCAGCGACTACGAGGGCCAGCCGATGGTGATCCTGGAGGCCCGCGCCGTCGGCCTGCCGGTGATCACCACGTCGTTCTCCTCGGTCGGGGACTCGGTGCCGGAGGACGCCGGCATCGTGGTGCCGAAGTCGGTGGCCGGCGTCGCTGCCGGCCTGGAACGCTTCCTCAGCGGGGACGTGCCCACGCACCCGCTGGACTACAAGGAGTACAACGCCATCGCCGGCGCCCAGTTCGACAAGGCCATCGGCGCACGCAGCTCGGTCAGGAGGGCTTGACCCCGATCCGACCGCGACCGGCCCGCACCAGCATCGGTGGGTTCTCGAGCCGGGCGAGGTACTCGTCGGTCGCGTCCTTGGCGCCCTGCCAGGAGCCGTAGTCGTCCACGATCAGGATCCCGCCCGGGACCAGCCGGTCGTAGAGGTGCTCCAGCTCGTGCTTGGTCGACTCGTACCAGTCGGTGTCCAGCCGGAGCAGCGCGATGGTCTCCGGCGCGTTGGCCGGGACCGTCTCCTCGACCGGCCCCTGGACGAAGTGGAACCTGTCGCGGGGATAGTCCAGCGTGTCGATGCCCGCCTTGACGTCGTCCAGGGAGGCAACGGCCCAGACGTCCTGGTCCTTGGCGGCCTTCGCCAGCAGCTCGCCTGCGGTCGTCTTGCCCCGCCGGTCACGCTCGGTCGGATCGGTCATCCCGCTGAACGTGTCGAACAGGTACAGCTCGCGGTCCGTCACGCCGAGGCTGCACAGGGTGTGTGCCACCGCGTGCATCGAGCCGCCACGCCAGACACCACACTCCACGATGTCGCCGGCGACGTTGACCCGGATCAGGTGCCGAACCCCGGTGACCAGCGCAAACAGCTTGTCCGCGCTGGTCATCGTGTAGGGGCGGGACAGCTTGATGATCTCCCGGGCCGCACCGTCCATGTCAGAGGGAAGGCCACGCCGAGCGGGCGCCGGAACCGGAGCCGCCGCCTTCTCCAGCCGCACGATGTCCCGCTCCAGCCGCCTGGTCAGCCGGCGGAGACGGCCGAGCTCATCGGTGCGCTGGGCGATCACCTCGGGATCCACCATGCTTTTGGCTGCCGCGGCAGCCCTGCGGATCTTGTGCACCGGCGATGAACCCTTCGGTCGGAGGCTACGGAAGGGGGTAGACGCGAGCCAGGAGGTGGTCACGCGCCATGCTAGCGTTCCGGATCAACCTGGTGTGGACAGTGTGTTTCATGGCCCGGTTGAACTTCTACCTCGCCCGCTCACCACGACCCGAGCAGGTGGTCGACGGCTCGTTCGGCGGCGTGCCCGTCGTCGTAGGGACAGAACCGCTCCCGGAAGCGGGCCCGGCTGGCGGCGTGCTCGTCGGGCCCGGACAACCGCTGTGCCACGTCGGCCGTCGTGGTCACCATCGGCCCGGGTGGATCGGCCTCGATGTCGAAGTAGAACCCACGCTCGACGTCGCGGTAGCGGTCGAGGTCGGGGGTGAGCAGCACCACCGGCTTGTCGGTGAGCGCGAAGTCGAACATCACCGAGGAGTAGTCGGTGACCAGCCAGTCGGCGGCG
>JBBSVL010000369.1:0-2809 GCA_038233595.1 Propionibacteriales bacterium
AGTCGACTCAACGCCCTTCGGAGACCTTGTCGCAGGAGCACGTCGGCACACTGCTGCTGTCCGAAGACCTGTTGCCGGCCTACGACGACGATCTCCCAGCCGGCATGCTTGTCGAGCCACTCCCGACGAGCCGTGTCGTGACCTGTCCGATCGTCTCCGTGGAACTGCTCGCCGTCGTACTCGGCACCGAAGCGAAGCTCGGAGACCCCCACGTCGATCCACAAATGCCTTCCCCGCGGGCCGGGCACGGGCACCTGTGGCAGCGGCCGTGGAAGGTCGGAGCAGTCCAGCCAGCGCAGCCGGAGGACGGACTCACCCGGAGACTCCGCCCGGCGATCCGTGAGGGGCGCCAAGGCACGCAGCTGGCGAACTCCTCGATAGCCCTTGAATCGCGCGATCGTCGCGACCAGGTCCGATGTGTCGAAGCCACCCAGGCGGAGCAAAGCCTCCATCGCGGCGAAGGCCTGGTCCCGGTGCAGCAGTCGGCCAAGATCTGCTGCGGTTCGCAGTCGGGTCGTGACGAGCAGGCCGTAGATGTCCTCGACATCCCGATCTGGCATCATCCGCTGGCCACTGTCGCAGAGCTTGTTGCGCAGCCTGCATCCCAGACTCCGGTGGAACACTGACACGGCCGGTACCTCAAGATGCGCGTTCGGCGCCAGAATCATGTCTGCACCGTGCAGCCACCCCGCGGTCCGGTCCGTCACCACCGCACCAGGGGGTACGACGAGCCGCAACGCGTCACACCGCAACCGAAGCGAGTCGGGAACGATCGCCACGACGTACACGCCCCTGAGCAACCGCCGAAGGATCCCGGCGCGGCACATCCGAGTCAGGTCTTGAGGCAACACCCTGGCCTGAGTGGCCTCCTGGAACGTGAAGGGTCTGTCGCTCGGCAGCCGGAAGGATCCGTCGAGCAATGCATTGAGGTCGAGATCGGACACGGACACGACCATTGCTCAGATCTCCGAATCCTGCTTGCTCCATCCACAAGCCCTCCACTCCGCGTGCCAGGTTGCGCCGTCTCAGCACACCTGCAAGACCAGGTTGCGCCGTCTCAGCACACCCGCAAGACCAAGTTGCGCCGTCTCAGCGGTCAGGATCAGCGGCGGTTCACTGCCGAGATCACTGCCTTGAGCGAGGCGGTCACGATGTTGGCGTCGAGGCCGACACCCCACATGACGTCGACGCCACCGTCACTAGCGGGCACCGTGCACTCGACGTACGCCGCGGCGGTGGCATCGCCGCCCGATGACAGCGCGTGCTCGGCATAGTCGAGCACCCGGACGTCGAACCGCTCCGGGTCCAGCCCACTGATCGCGTCGACGAACGCCGCGATCGGGCCGTTGCCGGATCCCTCGAGGGTGCGCAGCTCGCCGTCGACGTACACGTTGACCGTGAGCGCGTCCCTCTCCCCCGCCGCCGAGGAGGTGTGCACCGAGCTCAGCCGGAGCGGCTCGCTACGGCCGAGGTACTCCGCCTCGAAGGCCTGCCAGATCGCCTCGGAGGACATCTCGCCGCCCTCGCCATCGGTCCATCGCTGGACGACGCCGCTGAACTCGATCTGCAGCCGGCGGGGCAGGTCGAGCTTGTGCTCGGACTTCATGATGTAGGCGACTCCGCCCTTGCCGGACTGGCTGTTCACCCGGATCACGGCCTCGTAGGTGCGGCCGACGTCCAGCGGGTCGATCGGCAGGTACGGCGCCTCCCAGGCGTGGTCGCGCACGGAGTGGCCCGCCGAGCGTGCCTCGGCCTCGAGTGCCTCCAGGCCCTTCTTGATCGCGTCCTGGTGCGAGCCGGAGAACGCCGTGTAGACCAGGTCGCCGGCGTACGGGTGCCGCGGGTGCACCGGCAGCTGCGTGCAGTACTCGACCGTACGACGGATCTCGTCGATGTCGGAGAAGTCGACCATCGGCTCGACGCCCTGGCTGAACAGGTTGAGCCCGAGCGTGACCAGGTCGACGTTGCCGGTGCGTTCCCCGTGCCCGAACAAGCAGCCCTCGACCCGATCGGCGCCGGCCATCATCGCCAGCTCGGTCGCGGCGACCCCCGTGCCCCGGTCGTTGTGCGGGTGCAGGCTGATCACCGTGTTCTCGCGCCGGGTGAGCTGGCGGGAGAACCACTCGATCTGGTCGGCGTACACGTTGGGCGTGGCCATCTCCACGGTCGCCGGCAGGTTCAGGATGATCTCGCGACCGTCCTCGGGCTGCCACACGTCGGAGACGGCCTCACACACCTCGACCGAGAACGGCAGCTCGGTGCCGGTGAAGATCTCCGGGGAGTACTCATAGCCGATCACGGTCTTGCCCAGCCAGCTCTCGGCGTGCTTCATCACCAGCTCGGTCCCGCGCACGGCGATGTCCTTGATCTCGTCCTTGCCTGCATGGAAGACGACTCTTCGGAACAGCGGGGCCAGCGCGTTGTACATGTGGATGTTGGCGTGGTGCACCCCGACCAGCGACTGCACCGATCGCTCGATCAGGTCCTCGCGCGCCTGAGTCAGCACCGAGATCGTGACGTCCTCGGGCACCCTGTCCTGCTCGACCAGCTGACGCACGAACGAGAAGTCGGTCTCGGAGGCGGCCGGGAACCCGACCTCGATCTCCTTGTAGCCCATCCGCACCAACAGGTCGAACATCCTCATCTTGCGCGCCGGGCTCATCGGGTCGATCAGCGCCTGGTTCCCGTCACGCAGGTCGGTGGAGAGCCACCGGGGCGCCTCGGTGATGACCTGCGCGGGCCAGGTGCGGTCGGGCAGGTCGATCGGCGGGAACGGCCGGTAGCGGTGCACCGGCATCCCACCGGGACG
>JBBSVL010000370.1:0-2795 GCA_038233595.1 Propionibacteriales bacterium
CAAGGACGCCCCGACCGATCCCTCCAGCACGGGGGAGGACGAGAAGCGCGACAATCGCAAGCGCGCGTTGGTGCTGTGCATCCTGGCCCTGCCGCTGCTCGTGGCGTTCTACGTGCTGATCCTGTACTGGTCCAACCCCCGTAGCCCGGGCGACGAGTTGCGGATCGACGAGTTCACTACGCTGCTGCGGCAGGGCCGCATCCAGGAGACCAAGATCCTGGAGACCGATAACCGCATGGTCGGCACTTATGACGAAGGTCAGTTCTGGGTCGCGTACTCCGGGAACAACGAGACCATCTTCGCCCGGCTCACCAGCGCGCTGGAGGACGCCGGAGTGGCCTACTCGGTGCAGCAGCAGCCCCTGAAGAACCTGGTGACCCCGGTCAGCCTGCTCCTGCCCGCTCTGATCATCATCGACGGGCTCTTCATCCTGTTCCTGGCCTTCGGCCGGGGCAGCGACGGCTTCACCGCCTTCGGTCAGTCCCGCGGCAAGCGCCTCGAGACGGGTGACGCCAAGATCACCTTCGCCGATGTCGCCGGCGTGGACGAGGCCATCGAGGAGCTGGTGGAAATCCGTGACTACCTGTCCAATCCCGACCGCTTCCTCGCGATGGGCGCGTCCGTTCCCAAGGGGATCCTGCTGACCGGTCCCCCCGGCTGCGGCAAGACCCTGCTGGCGCGCGGGCTCGCCGGTGAGTCGCAGGTTCCGTTCTTCTCCATCTCCGGTTCGGACTTCGTCGAGATCTTCGTCGGCGTCGGCGCCGCCCGCATCCGCGACTTCTTCAAGGTGGCCAAGGCCGCCGCGCCGTGCATCGTGTTCATCGACGAGCTGGACGCCGTCGGCCGCGGACGCAGCACCCACTCCATGGGCGGCACCGACGAGCGTGAGGCTACGCTCAACCAGCTGCTCGTCGAGATGGACGGATTCGAGTCGGGAAGCGGTGTCGTCGTCCTGGCCGCGACGAACCGTCCCGACATCCTCGACTCCGCGCTCATGCGTCCTGGCCGCTTCGACCGTCGGGTCGCCGTCGAACGCCCCGACGTCAAAGGTCGGGAGGGTGTCCTGGGCATCCACACCCGGGGCAAGCCGCTGGCCGACACGGTCGACATCAGCGAGGTCGCCAAGCGCACCGCCGGCTTCTCGGGAGCTGACCTTGCCAACGTGGTGAACGAGGCTGCTCTGCTCGCCGCCCGCCGAGGAGCGACGATCATCGACCAGTCCCACTTCACCGAGGCCATCGAGCGGCTGGTGGCGGGCCCGGAGCGCAAGTCGCGCATCCTGTCGCCTCAGGACCGGCACCGGATCGCCTACCACGAGGCGGGGCACGCCGTGGTCGCCACCGCACTGCCGGGCACTGATCGCGTGGGCAAGCTCTCGATCGTGGCGCGCGGCCACGGTGGCGGCTTCACCTGGTGGGTCGCCGACGGCGACCAGACCTCCATCACCCGCTCCCAGCTGCTCGACCGGATCGCTGCCCTGCTGGGGGGACGGGCCGCCGAGCAGATCGTCACCGGCGACCTGTCCAGTGGGGCCGTGGGCGACCTGGATGCGGCCGTGCTGCTCTCCCGCCGGATGGTCACCGAGTTCGGCATGGGTGTCCGGCTCGGCGCGTTCTCGGCGCAGTCGTTGCAGAACGCGGCGCTCAAGGAGGGCCTCATGACCCAGGCCTTCTCCGAGCGCATCGCTTCCGAGATCGACGCGGAGGTGCAGCAGGTGCTTGCCGACGCCGCCGAACGGGCGCATTCCATCCTTGTTGCCCAACGCAGCGTGCTCGAGGCCGTGGCGCAGGCACTGATCGAGACCGAGGTCCTCGAAGGCGAGATCCTCGACGCCCTGCTCCTGCCGGTGACCGGTTCGGTCCCGGCCTCGGCCGCCATCAGTTCCTGATGGCCGGGACCCCTCCCGCCGCCGCGGACCTGAAGAAGGTCTGTGGTCGCCACTCCCGCAAGCCCGCGGTGGCAATGTGTGCGAGTTGCGCTACGTCGATCTGCCGGGACTGCATGGTTCCGACGAGCGTCGGCATCAAGTGCACGTCGTGTACCGGCCAGCGTGGCGCGGGGTTGCCCGGTGGCGGCAAGCCGCGTGGCGGCTGGGCACGTGGCAGTCGGGGATCCGGCGGCCAGCCCGGCGGGGGACGTCCAGGCTGGGTGCTGCCGACGGTGGCCGTCGCGGCGGTCATCGCGCTCGTCGCGGTGGGATCGGCTGTCCTGGGCGGTGACGGCTCCAATGACTCGGTCCGGTCCAGGACCGCTGCGGTCGGTGACCCCGAGCCGCTGAACCGTCAGGTGCAGATCCCCGCCACCGGGGACGTGAACCTGTCCGCCACGCTGAGCCTGCCCCCCGGCTCGGGACCGGGCTCCGAGCTCGCCGGGGTGGTGATTCTGGCCGGGTTCGGACCGACGAACCGGGACGGGACGGCCCCGGCCGGCGGCGTCCCTGACCTGCTCTACCGGGATGTGAGCAACGTTCTCGTCGAGAGCGGCATGGCCACCCTGCGCTACGACAAGCGGGGTACCGGACGCACGGTGCTGCCGGACGGCGAGCCGTTGCGGGTGGCCGACCTGGTGACCGATGCCGCGGCCGCGGTGAAGTTCCTGGCCGAGCGGGCCGAGGTCGATCCCGCTCGCATCGCGGTGGTCGGTCACGAGGAAGGCGGCCTGGTCGCCATGGCGCTGGCGGCCAGCGAGCCGACGGTTCGTGGCCTGGGCTTGATCTCCGTCCCGGGTCGCCCCCTGGTGGACGTCCTCGCCGACGACTTCGCCGGCTCTCCGCACGGCGCCGACGACATCCCGGC
>JBBSVL010000371.1:0-2792 GCA_038233595.1 Propionibacteriales bacterium
ACCACGAGGCGTGACGGAAGCCGGTCGAGCCGCCAGACGGTGTCGCTGGTGAGGTAGGGAACACTGTCCAGACCGGGAATGGGCGGTACGGCGGGACTGGCTCCTGTGGAAACCAGAGCCTGGGTGAACTCGATCCGCTCGTCCTCGACGGTGATCTGCTGCGGCCCTGAGAACCGCGCACGCCCCTGCATGACCGTGACACCTTCGGCCTGGAGGGCGTCGGGCGAGTCGACCGGTGCGATCTGGGTGATAGCTCCGCGGACATGGTCCATGACGCCAGTGAAGTCGATGTCCACCTCGGCGGTGGAGACCCCGAGTCCGGCTCCGCTCCGGGCCGCCGCGGCTACTTCGGCGGCGGCCAGCAACGCCTTGGACGGCACACACCCCGTCCACAGACAGTCGCCACCCGCCCGGTCCTTCTCCACGAGGAGCACTGTCGCACCGAGCCGTGAGGCGGTCTTGGCGCCCACGATCCCGGCGGTGCCGCCTCCGACCACGACGAGGTCCCACGCGGCAGGCGCGCCGGTCGTCGTTGACATCATGCCTGTCCGCCGTGAGCCAGGTTGTCGATGAAGTCCCGGAGCCGGTCCACGGCAGCCGGGTCGACCCCGGGGCGCCCGCACCACACAGAGAGCGCGTGATGCAGCGCCCGGTGCTCGGTGAGAATCTCGGAGCACTTCTCGCAGGTGGCGAGGTGAGCCTGCAGGCGAGCTACCTCGCCCGGGGTCAGTGGAGCTGCGCGGTCGGAGTCGAGATAGCGCTGGATCCGACGAGCCGACCAGTGACACGTCAGCATCTGGCGAAGGGTTCCGTTCATGACAACCTTCCTCGGGACAGGACGGAGGGACCAAGGTGGCGCCGTACGCGGTCGCGGGCGCGGCTGAGCCGCGACATGACGGTGCCGACGGGAACGCCCAGCACAGCTGCTGCTTCGGCGTAGCTCAGGTCGTGGACATCGACCAGGAGCAGAACGCTTCGAAACTTCGGGGCGAGCGCGGAGACCGCCGCGTCGAGCCCGGTGTCCAGCTCCAGGTCGACCACGGAATCCTCCGCGCTGGGTGCGTGAGCGGAGCCGAAAGCCGGTCGCGACGCCCGGTGCAGCTCGTCGTCCTCGATGAGCACCGGTCTGCGACGCCGATGCAGGTTGACGTTCGTGTTACGCAAGATGGTGAGTAGCCACGCCCGTGGGTGCTTGCCATCGAAACGGTGCAGGCCGCGGTAGGCACGTAGCAGCGTCTCCTGTACAAGATCCTCGGCATCTGCGTCGCTCGCAGCCATGGCGCGAGCGACGCGGAGCAGCACCTCGACCTCGGGTTCCACGAACTCGCGGAACGACAGCCGACGCGCAACGTCGTCGGGCTCTGGTGGGGAGCTCATGCCACGGGAACCCGATGGGAGCACTCCTGCTTCCCAACCTCGCCCTGGGGTCGCCCGGATGTCCTCAAGGCCAGGTCAGCGCCGGGTGGGGTGAGAGGTAGCAGCCGGCGCAAGGTCTGGTTCTCATCGGGGTCCAGGACGCTGTGCTGGACGCAGGCGGGCACGATCTCGCCGGTCTCGGGGTCAGCCATGGCATACATGCAGGCGGCAAGGCGCTCCTGGGTCTCGGCGACGCGAGGACTCGTGCTGACCTCGCCGCGTTGCGTGGCCTCCCACGCCGGCTTCACATCCTCGGCATCCATGAACGAGTGCATCACGAACGTCATGGGCCGGATCCGGGAGGTGAGGAGAGGGCGTACTCCTACCCGGTTGACCATCCGACCGGCCCACTGTGCTGCCGAGACCAACACCGAGGGATGCCGCGCCACAACCCGCAGGAGCTTGCCGGCAAGAGCGACCGGCGGCGTACCGGAGAAGGCCACCCCCGCCGAGATGGTTGAAGAAGGCGTCGCGGATGCGGAGGTCGACGGGTTGCCCACCGTCGAGGACGGGGAAGTAGCGGGCTCCCACGTAGAAGCCGTAGGTGGTCCGGTTGCATCGCTCGTCACCGTGCTGGAAGACCCGGTACGGGAGGCGGCTTCCGGCACCGGCCTCGATCTGGGCCCACACGTCGTCGCCACTGGTGTCGCCGTACGCGTCGTGCCAACGCCGTTCGTCACCGACGAACGCCGCCGGCTGGAAGGAGAACAACGAGAAGCCGTAGGTGTGGCACTCTCGAATGACGTCTGCGAGCTGGCTGATGTTGCGGGGGGTGACTGTCATGTTGTGGGCGAGGAAGCTCCGCATGCCGTGCTCGCGACGCAGGCGGGCGAACATCTCCGTGAAACGCTTTCGGTACTCGTGCAGAGAGCGTTCGTCCGTCGGTCGCTCGATGCCGCGGCGACCGAACATGAGCATGTCGAAGTGCGCTGCGAAAGACAGCCGGGAGAACCGTGGTGTGCCGTCTGGGCCTAGTGCCACCGACTCGAGGTACTCATAGTCGAAGTCCCCGTGACTCATGCTCATCGGTTCCCGCCCGCTGTTCCGCATCGCCTGCAGCGAAGCGGCGTGGGCGTCGGGGGGCAGGAGGCTGACCTCGCCGCCGATCAGCTGGGCATGCGCCCGGGGCCCGCGAGCCGCTCGCAACGTGGACATCTGACGGGTCACCTCGGTGACGGTGTGCTCGCCGCTGACAGCAACCCGGTTCGCATCACGTGAGTGGTAGCACGGGGTACAGGCGAGATTGCATCGCGGGAAGACGCCATGGGTCCCCTCGCAGCCCACCGCATGCCGCCCGAGGGTCTGGGCCGGCGTACGTACGGCGTCGGGCAGCTCGGCCCACCGTCTCGCCAACGCGTCGACCATCTCCGGCTCCA
>JBBSVL010000372.1:0-2786 GCA_038233595.1 Propionibacteriales bacterium
GCCTCTAGGCACGCTTCGGAGCCGCAAAAGTGGCGGTAGCAGGGGTCGAGGCCGAAATCGAGCGAACCCGCCTGACCTGTTCACACAGGTCAGGCGGGTTCTGGGTGCTCCCCCGGTTGGACTCGAACCAACAACCCTCCGATTAACAGTCGAATGCTCTGCCAGTTGAGCTACAGGGGATCGTTCACGGAGCGGGACAGAGCCTAGCAAGGGACCGACGTCAAGAGAAAACGACAGGGCGAAGACACGGAGCCTAGGCTGGTTCGACGCCGAGCTCCGAGCGAGCCTCGTCGAGCGCCCTGCCGGCCAGGTCGCGGACTACGACCCCTTCGGGATTCACGCCCTCGTCGTACTCCACGAACCAGCTCACCGGCCCCCCGGTCGGTGAACGCCGGGCATTGATGTTGAAGCCCCGTTTGCCCTCGACCAGCACCCGCCGCTGGAGCACGACCGACGCGGTGACCCGCTCGCGCATCAGCTCCAACAACCGGCCAGGCTCCGCAAGCGGGAACCGGTGTTCGGGACGCGGCTGTCCCCACTCCCCCACCTCGGAGAACCCCAGCACCGACTCGTCGCTGTCCCAGCCGGCGCTCTCGACCTGCTCCCAGGGGATCCGGCGTACGACGTCGGGGCCCACGACCAGCACTGCGGAACGGGTCCCGAGCACCCACTGCTCCCCCGACTGGGTGAACGCCAGCACCTTCTCACCGCGCGAAAGACCGGCGCGGGTCACTACGACGCGGGGTGGTCTCGAGACGCTCCTTCGTCGCTTCTCAACCATCGTCAAGCGCCGCCGACGGCGAGCTCGCGAAGGGCGCGCCGTTGCTGTTCGAGGGCCACCAGGTCACCGAACATCCGGTTGTAGTCCGTTGCCTGCTCGACCGGGTTGGTGCGTTGCAACCTGGACTTGAGGTCCGCGATGCGGCGTTGCGCGGTCAGCTCCTGGAGCCCGTAGACGTGCATCGCGACATAGCCCTCGCCCGGCTCCCGGGTCGAGGTCAACGGTTCGACAGCGAGCGCGGTGAGCAACCCCCGGACGGTTGGGTCACCGGTCGCCTCGTGCAGATGGGTGGTCCACTGGCTGCCTGCTGCCGAGGGGCCGCCGGCCTGGGCCACGGTCTCCCACAGCGCCCGGTAGGCCGGGTGCGTGAAGTCGTCGCCGTCGACGTCCTTGATCGCGACGCCGGTGAGCTTGGGGTGCTGGACCACGAGCTTCAGGGTCTCGCGTTCGATGCCGAGCCGAGGGTCACGCGGATCGGGCATCGGCAGGCCGGGGGCGGAAGTGGCGACAACAGGTGCCGGCTGGTTGCGACCGCCCGAAGCCGGCGACGTGACGGCTCGCGCGGCGGCCCGTCGTACCTCACGTCGGGCGTCGTCCGGGTCGATGCCGAGCATCCCGGCCAGCTCACGGGCGAAAGCATCGACCTTGGAACGGTCCCGGATCGAGGTCACCAGCTTCGCCGCCTCGCGCATCGCGTCGATGCGGCCGTCGGCCCGGTCGAGGTCGTAGCGGTGCACCACGTTGCCCAGCACGAAGCGGTACAGCGGAACCCGCCGGGCGACCAGCTCGCGAACTGCGGCGTCCCCCTTCTGCAGCCGAAGGTCGCACGGGTCGAGCCCGTCGGGCTCGATCGCGACGTAGGTCTGGGAGACGAACTGCTGGTCTCCGCCGAAGGCCCGCAGCGCCGCCTTCTGGCCGGCCTCGTCTCCGTCGAAGGTGAAGATCACCTCGCCCCGGAACTCCTCGTGGTCGTGCAGCAGCCGGCGTACGACGCGGGCGTGGTCGTCGCCGAAGGCGGTGCCGCAGGTGGCCACCGCGGTCATCACCCCAGCCAGGTGGCAGGCCATCACGTCGGTGTAGCCCTCGACCACGACCGCCCGCGAGGACCGCGCGATGTCCCGCCTGGCCAGGTCGATGCCGTAGAGGACCTGGCTCTTCTTGTAGATCGGGGTCTCGGGGGTGTTGAGGTACTTCGCGTCGATGCGGTCGTCGTCGAAGATCCGGCGGGCGCCGAACCCGATCGGGTCACCGCTGGTGTCCCGGATCGGCCACATCAGCCTGCCCCGGAACCGGTCGTAGTGACCACGGCCGTTGTTGCCGACCAGCCCGGACGTGACCAGCTCCTCATCGGAGAACGACCGGTCCTTGAGGTACTTGTAGAGGTCCTCGCCGCCGCGTGGGGAGAAGCCGACGCCGAAGGTCGAGGCAGCCTCCTGGTCGAACCCGCGCTGGTCCAGGAACTGCCGGGCCTGGAGCGCCTCGGGGGTGCCGAGCTGCTCGACGTAGTAGCCAGCGGCAACCTTGTGCGCCTCGATCAGCCGCGGGCGGTGGGGTCCAGTGCTGGGCCGGGCGGGTCCACCCTCCTCGTAGCGCAGCTGGACGCCGCACTTCTCAGCGAGCCGCTCGACGGTCTCGGCGAACGGAAGGCCGTCCATCTTCATCACGAAGGAGATGACGTCGCCGCCCTCTCCGCAGCCGAAGCAGTGGTAGAAACCGCGAGACGGGTTGACGTTGAACGACGGGGACTTCTCGTCGTGGAACGGGCACAAGCCTTTGTAGGACCCGCCACCCGCGCTGCGCAGGGTGACGTAGCCCGAGACCACTTCGTCGATGCGCGACTTCTCGCGCACCTCTGCGATGTCCTCCTCACGGATCCGGCCTGGCACGCCGCGAGTCTACGTGGGCGGACCGACGCGGGAGGCGTCCAGGACGTCAGTAGTCCCCGGTCATCTGGTTGGCCAGCGGCTCACCGGCGGCGAAGCGCTCGAGCTGCTCACGCACCAGC
>JBBSVL010000373.1:0-2764 GCA_038233595.1 Propionibacteriales bacterium
ACCCGCGCCGTCCGGCGGTGGCGCCGCAGCCGCGATCGCCTTCGCCAAGGCACAGCTGGGCAAGCCGTACCAGTGGGGCGCGGCCGGCCCGGGCTCGTGGGACTGCTCCGGGTTGACCATGCAGGCCTGGGCCGCGGGCGGCCGGGCGATGCCGCACTTCGCGGCTGCGCAGTACGCCGAGACCACGCACATCTCCCAGGGTGAGCTGCAGCCGGGAGACCTGCTGTTCTGGGGTACGACGAGCAGCCCGGGCTCGATCCACCACGAGGCGATGTACCTGGGCAACGGGATGATGATCCACGCCCCGCGCACCGGCCAGAACGTGCAGATCGTGAGCATGTACTACTGGATCCCGCCGAACTTCTTCAGCCGCCCCTGAGCATGAGGAACGTCGATGTCGCTCGGCGGCGGACCAATCCGGCTGTCTTACGAAGTGTGACACACTTGGTACATGGCTGACACGATCACCTTCCGACCAGACGAGGACGCGGCGCGTGCGTTGGCGGTTCTCACCAGCGACGGCACGTCGGTTTCGGTGGCGGTGCGCTCTGCACTGATCGATGCTGCCCGCGAGCGTGCGGCCGCGTCGCTCCGCGCCGAAGCAGAGGTTCTTGCCGCCGATGACCACGATCGGTTGGAGGCGGCGCAGGTGCTGCGCGACATGGAGTTCCTGCGTGCGTGGTGAGGTCTACCGGCTACGGGCCTCGCGCGACGTCCGCGGTCACGAACAGGCGGGCGCCCGGTACTGCGTCGTCGTGCAGTCCGACCACTTGCCGTTGTCAACGTGGCTGGTGGCTCCGACGTCGACGTCTGCGAACGTCGCAAGCTTTCGTCCCGAGGTCGAGATCCGGGGAAGAATGACTCGGGTCCTGGCAGAGCAGACTGCGGCAGTCGACCCCAGCAGACTCGGCGACAGTGCCGGCTACCTCAGCCTCGACGAGCTGCGACGCGTCGATGCCGCCCTACGGCTCGTCCTTGCTCTGTAGGCGAGGGCGATCGGCCGCATCGAAGCTCTAGGGTGGCCTCAACCACCGACCGAGAGGCCTTTCCATGAGCGAGCTGCACGTCGTCGCCACCATCCCCGCCAAGCCCGGGTCGGAGGATGTCATCCGGGACGCGCTCACCAGCCTGGTGACCGCCACGCGTGCGGAGGACGGCTGCGTGAGCTACGACCTCTACGAGTCCAGCTCCGCGCCGGGGACGTTCGTGACCGTCGAGGTCTGGCGCAGCCAGGACGACCTCGACGCGCACATGAGTTCCCCGCACCTGGGCGAGGCGTTCGCGGCCGCCGGTGAGCACCTGGGGGGCGAGGTCGCGATCCACCCGCTCACACCGGTGAGCTAGCCGATGGCCGACTACGTGCAGCCGCGGGTCGACGTACTCGCACTGACCCGGTTCCTGGACGGTCCCTACGCCGACATCCGGGACCTGACCCGTAAGCACCTGGTCGAGCACGCCGGGGTTCTCGACGACCAGGTCGAGATGGGCCGCGCGGAGTTCTGTGACCGGGTGCTCGAGGTGGTCAAGGAGATGGCCGCGACGGGGATGCTGGGGAAGGGCTTTCCCAAGGAGTACGGCGGCGGTGCCGACATCGGCGCCTCCGTCGCCGGCTTCGAGACGATGGCGTTCGGTGACCTCTCGGTCCTGGTCAAGGTCGGGGTGCAGTTCGGCCTGTTCGGCGGCGCGATCCTGCAGCTGGGCAACAGGGAGCACCACGACGCCTACCTCGCCGACCTGGTCACCGGCGACCTGCTCGGCTGCTTCGCGATGACGGAGTCCGGCCACGGCTCCAACGTGCAGGCGCTCGGCACGGCAGCGACGTACGACCCCGCGCAGGGGGACTTCGTGCTGACCACCCCCGATCAGAGCTCCCGCAAGGACTACATCGGCAACGCCGCCCGGCACGGACAGGTCGCCGTGGTCTTCGCCCAGCTGGTGATCGGTGGCGAGTCCGAAGGGGTGCACGCGTTCGTCGTACCGATCCGTGACGAGAAGGGTGCTCCGCTGCCCGGTGTCACCATCGGCGACGACGGCCCGAAGATGGGCCTCAACGGCGTCGACAACGGCCGGCTCTCCTTCGACGGCGTACGGGTTCCGCGGACCAACCTGCTCAACAGGTACGCCGACGTCACCGCGGACGGCGAGTACGTGTCCCCGATCGAGAACCGGGACCGGCGCTTCTTCACGATGCTCGGCACCTTGGTCCAGGGCCGGGTCTGCGTCGGAGGGGGCGGCATCAACGCAGCCAAGGTGGCGCTCACGATCGCGGTGAGGTACGCCCTCCTCAGGCGCCAGTTCGGCGACCCGAAGTCCGGTCGCGACCCGAAGGAGGAGAACCCGAAGGAGGAGCTGCTCCTGGACTACGGGATGCACCAGCGCCGGCTCTTCCCGAGGATCGCGCGCACCTACGCCATGCACTTCGCCCAGGAGGTGGTGGCGCTGGAGCTGCACGAGGTGCTGTCCGCCGACCCGGACACGATCGACGAGCGCCGCCGCCGGGCGCTGGAGTCCCGGGCGGCCGGAACCAAGGCCCTGGGCACCTGGCTGGCCACCGACGTGATCCAGGAGTGCCGCGAGGCCTGTGGGGGTGCGGGGTACCTCTCCGAGAACCGGTTCGCCGCGCTCAAGGCCGACACCGATGTGTTCACCACCTTCGAGGGCGACAACCACGTCCTGCTCCAGCTGGTCGCCAAGGGGCTGCTCACCGACTACAGCTCAGCCTTCGAGGACCTCGACCAGCTCGGCATGGTCCGCTTCGTGGCCG
>JBBSVL010000374.1:0-2744 GCA_038233595.1 Propionibacteriales bacterium
AAAACCCAGCGCTCATCCTCATCCAGGGTGACGCCGTCATCTTCATCCAGCGTGGCGGCCTACAACCGCCGGGCGACGGTTCATCGCTCAAGCCGGCGGACTTCTCGAACGGATACAGGTCGCTCGGGTCTCGGTGTGGAGCTGACGGTAGAACTCCAGCACCACGGCAGCTACGGGGCTTTGGCGTGTGAGGATCGCCGCGGCCGCGGACGGGGTCCAGGCTTGGGGGCATTCCCTTCACAGCGGAACCTGGTGACGGTTGGTGCCCGCAGCGGTCCGATCTGTACCGCCTTCGCTAGTAGCACGCCAGCCTCGCCTTTGCCTCGAGCGCGTCACAGAACCACACAATGACGGTGACCGACTAGGCCTTCGGGGTAGGACAAGGCCAGACTGCTGATCAACTTGGAGTTGCCGTGTCCACTGACTACGGAACGATGCCAGCGCGGGGGTCAACCCTGTGGCCCGCCGCAGCGACACCGGCAGACGCCGCCCCAGCCGAGCGTAGCCGCGTGCGGGTGAACAACGTGAGGACGCCGAGGTGAGCATGGAGGACGAGGACTCCGAACTGCTGTGGCAAGCGGCAGCCCGAGCCGAAGCGCTCCTGGCCGATCTCGAGGAGGAGCGACCGACGGAGTCCGACCTCGCGGGGCTGCTCGGCTACGCGCGGGAAGTGGTGCTTGCCCGGATCACCGACGAAGAGAGCACCGTGCTCCCGATGCTCCAGCAGGCGCCAGGTGACCATCCCGAACTCGACCAGCTCCATAAGGAGCACTTACGTCTGCGCAGCGACATCGACGACCTCGCCGCGGCCGCGCAGCAGGACAAGGATCCTGGCGAACTGCCGTCGACCATCCGACGGTTCATTGCCCGACTCGAACGGCACCTTGCGACAGAAGCCGCGATCCTGACCGGCAGTGACTTCACCGATCGTGACTGGGCAACGGCAGGCCATTGGTACTGCCTCACCGAGGGACCGGTCATCGAGATGGACGAGCTCGCGCCGCACGAGGCGCAGGCTGCCGTGCTGAACCGGCTGACACGGATGCAACCCGGTGAGCACCTGGAGCTGCGGTGGGCCGCGAACCCGCAGCCCGTCTGGCAGCGGCTCCAGCAGCGGGACCCGGGCGGTTACAGCTGGCTGGCCACCCAGTCCAGCGCCGGCACCTGGTCGGTTGACGTCAGCCGGCGCCCCAGCCCGTGACGAGCCACGACATCACCGATCGGGCAGATCTGGACGCGCTGCTCCGCACCTTCTACGGCTCAGCCCTGCACGATGAACTCCTCGGACCGGTCTTCGCCCCTGCCGGTATCGACCTGGTCGCGCCCGCTGCGGATCGGCACCTTCTGGGGAGGTCACCCTGCTGGGACCCGGGACTCGGGAGCAAACGCTGACCGCGATGTTTGCCGGTCCGACCGCCGAACGCGCCAAGACTGAAGCAGTCCCGCATCGCAGGCCAACTGGTGCTGGACTTCGCCAAAGCACCCCGCAGCACCGCCACTCCCCCGCCGCACCCGGTCCCGGGCCGCGGGCGCAGGTGCTGGCCTCAGGCATCGCCGTCGGCTGGGCACTGGAGGCCCAACGGCTGTTGCACGAGGACTGGGGGGTGCACGCCGATGTGTGGTCGGTGACCTCCTGGACCGAGCTGCGCCGCAACCTCGCCGTCGACGAATGGAACCGCAACCACCCTCGGCAACCCCGCCGAACCCCTTATGTCACCCGGCGCCTGCACGACGCGCCCGGCCCCGTGGTCGCGGTCTCGGACTGGATGCGTGCAGTACCCGACCAGATCGCGCCGTTCGTGCCCGGCGACTGGACCTCGCTGGGCACCGACGGGTTCGGCCACTCCGATACCCGCGCTGCGCTGCGCCGCCACTTCGGGATCGACGCCCCGTCGATCGCGCTCCGCGTAGTCGAGCAGCTCGTCAACCGCGGCGAACTCGACGGTTCGGTGCGCGACGCCGTGATGGAGACCTACCGCCTCGACCCAGCACCAGATGCGCAGGAATGAGCGACAACAGTCTCGGCGCCCGAAGCACTTTGACGCTAGTGGCCCGCTGCCCGGTGTACGAACCGGGGCGTCGCTGGCGCGCAACGCACAAACAGGGAAGCCCGCACCGTGACGCTCAGCCCAACTCGGACCGCCGGGCCCGGAAGGCGGCGACGTTGACGCGGTTGGCGCACGACGTGCTGCAGTAACGGCGAGACCGGTTCTTCGACAGGTCGACCAGGACGTCGTCGCAGTCGTCGGCGCCGCAGACGCTGAGCCGGTCCAGCTCCTGCTGGCGCACGACGTCGACGAAGGCCATCGCCGCCTCGACCGCCATCCGGTCGGCGAGCGGGACCTGCGGCGTGGTCGCGTGCAGGTGGTAGCCCCAGTCGTCGTGAGTGACCAGCTGCGGCAGCGCGCCCGCCTCACCCAGCATCCGGTTCACGCGGTCGACGACCCCCGCCTCGTCCAGTTCCCAGAGCTCGCGCAGCCGGGGGCGCAGCGCCCGCACCGCCTCGAGCTCCTCGACGTCGTTGCGGCGCGACCCGGTCCAGCCCCACTGCTCGACGAAGGCGTCCAGCGCCGCCACGTCGGGCAGCTCGTCGCTCTCGCGCTGCCGGGTGTTGACCAGGGCCGCCGCGCCGGCCAGGGCCACCTCGGTGTCATGGGCAAAAAGCACCTTGACCCCTTTCAGCCGAACATCTAGCGTGCGTAAGCACCATACCGGCAGATGGCACTTACGAGGAGCACCACGTG
>JBBSVL010000375.1:0-2740 GCA_038233595.1 Propionibacteriales bacterium
CCGGTCGGAACTGGTTAACACTGCGCAAGCCTTTCATCAGGGTTGATCGAACAGTCCAACCTGCTCGCTACTTACGTTGATACGTAGGCCTTTTCGTCGTCCTTGGTTGACGTGGACGGCCTGGAGTTCTCCGCGTTGGACCTTGTGCAACACGGTCTGGCGGGCGATCCCGAGGGCCTTCGCGGCGTCCGCGAGCCCCACCCAGCCCTCGGGCACGACTGGGGCGAGCCGGTCCCGAACGGCTTGGTCGATCCGGATCCGCCACGGCGCACCGGCGGTGAGCTGCTCGCCGGTGAGGAACCCGTCAGTCAGCCACCGATAGATCGTGACCTTCCCAACGCCAAGCAATTTCTGGGCTTGGGCGACGGTGACCACGACAGCATCCTGGCCGTCGGTTACGACAGTTTCCGGCGCGGGCTGGTAGGCCGCGATGCCGCGGGAGACCCGCAGGCTCTTCACTCGGGTCTTGGTGAACGACAGACCCGTGCCGGTCCGCCTCTTCTGCCGGCTCAAGATCATCGCGATTGTGGTGTCGTCGTAGTCGACGGCGAGCCGCGTGATGAGGTCCACGGTGTCCTCGTCGGTGGTCTTGAAGTGCCCACCGGCCTTGGCCATGACCATCGTCAGTTCGGTGCTCGCGCCGCCTTGCCAGAGCAGCGTCAAGTCCGCGGTGCGGGCTTGTGTGTCGACGGTGACGACGACCTCGGACAGGACCGCGCGGAGCAGTTGCTTGCGCTCCCGGAACGAGGTGGTGGGGGCTTCGAAGACCGCGCGGACGTCAGCACCTGCCTGGCTGATCCAGCCGAGCTCGGCGTCGCTGAGCTTGACCGGGCGGCGGGCCTGCTGGGCGAGCAGATCGCGTTCGGCTTGGCGCTGCAACGCCAACTTGGCCTCCAACGCGCGTTCCAGGGTCCGAGCCACCAGGCGGTTCTCCGGTTCGACAGCGTCGTACTGTCGGCGGGTCCGGTCGGCCTCGAACCGGGCACGTTCGACGGTCAGGCTGAACACCCGCAGGCTGTTGGCGTGGCTCTGCTCGGCCTCGCCGAGGGCTTGCGCGGTCGCGGTCAGCGCGGCCGGGGCCAGCACCTTGAACAGCTCGTCCAGGACGCGGTTCTCCAGGCGTCGGCCACCCAGGCTCTGGCAGCCCTTCTCACCGGCATACAGCTGCTTGGCGCGAGCGCAGACATAGCGCGGGCAGTTGCCCTTGGTGCCGGAGTAGCCGGTCATCATCATCCGGCCGCACTTGCCGCACCGGATCCGGCCTTGCAGCAACGCCGCTCCCTCCCGGACCGGGCCACCCCCGGAACCGCGCGGGGCGCGCCAGTTCGCTCGCAGCAAAGACGTGTTGGCCTCGTAGGTGTCCCAACTGATGAACCCGGGGTGGTGGTCGGGGATCAGCACCTCCCACTGTTCGCGGGGCACCGCGACGGTCCGCACGATCATCCTGCCGCTGGCGTCGAGGCGCTTCTCGGTGCGGGTCCGGCCGAACACGAACGCCCCGGCATAGGTCGGGTTGGTCAGGAAGTCGTGCACCGCCGGGTAGGTCGCGGGGGCCCAGTGCACCCGGCCGGTCCGGGACGGCCGGCGGGGCAGCAGCAGCCCGTCCTCGCGCAGCGTCAGCAGCACTTGGCGGGCCGAGCCGAGCTCAGCGAACCGGCGGAACACCACCGCGATCGCTTCCACGACCGCCTCGTCGGCGGTCATCGCGATCTTGTCGTCACCGTCGTGCTCAAACCCGACCGGCAAGCCTTGGCGGAGTTCGCCGCGGGCTGCCTTGTGTCGCAGCCCGGCGGTCAGCCGGGAGCGGATCAGGTGCAGCTCGGCCTCGCTCATCGTGCCTTTGAGGCCGAGCACCAGGCGGTCGTTGAAGTCGCCGGGGTGGTAGACGCCGTCGGAGTCCGCGATCAGGGTGTTCGTGATCGCGCACAAGTCCAGCAGCTGATACCAGTCGGCGTTGTTGCGGGCCAGCCGGCTGACCTCGATTCCGAAGATGATCCCGACATGACCCAGGCCGACGTCGGCGACGAGTTCCTTGAAGCCCTCCCGGGCGGTGGTCTCTGACCCGGAGCGGCCCAGGTCCGCGTCGATCACCCTGACCTGATGGGCATCCCAGCCCAACGCGACAGCGCGTTCGCGGAGCTCGTACTGCCGGGCCAGGCTCTCAGTGTGTTCCCGGACCTGGGTGAGGGTGGACTGCCGGACATACACGTACGCGTCGCGACCGAGGTGGACCGCGAGGATCTTCGGTGAGACCAGAACGGCGTGCTCAGTCATCGGTGGCCTCCTCAGCCAGGTCGGTCGGCTCCAGGAGCACGGCGCGGGCGATCAGCCGGGCGTGCAACGCCAGGACCTGGGTGCGGGTGAGCTCTGGCAGGTCCCACCACCGCTCGATTGGGTCGGCCAGATCGGGGCTGGGCAGAGCGAGTTGGACGGGTGCTGCGACTACTGTCAGGGCACGCAAGTAGGTTCACCTTCCGGAATCGTTGGCGCGACAAAGGACGCGGTGAACCTACTTGCGTTCCACCTGATTTCCCTGCGCCGAAAGGCGATCCGCTGGGTTCAGCCGGCGGCCGCGGCCGGCCGTCCGCTGCCGCGGCAGGTCCTCGGCCACCCCGCTGAGCCGGCGCCGATAGGCGGCCTGACGGCACGATGCGGAGCAGAACCGTTGAACGCTGCCGACCGCCGGATTGCTGAAGACCCCCTCCACGGTGGTGACGACCACCCGGCCGCAGCACTCACA
>JBBSVL010000376.1:0-2737 GCA_038233595.1 Propionibacteriales bacterium
CATGGCCCTGAACATCGCCGACCTCTTCGAGCACGCCGTGGACGCCGTCCCGGACGCTCCCGCGCTCAAGGTCCGCGACCGGGTGGTGACCTACGCCGAGCTCGAGGCGGATGCCAACCGGCTCGCGCACTTCCTGGCCACGCGCGGGCTCGGGGTCGGCGACCACGTCGGCATCTACGCCAAGAACAGCATCGAGCACGTCATCGCCGTACTGGCGGTGTTCAAGATCCGCGCGGTCTCGATCAACGTCAACTACCGCTACGTCGAGGGCGAGCTGGACTACCTGTTCGAGAACGCAGACCTCAAGGGTCTCGTCTTCGAGCGGGAGTACGGCGACCTGGTCTCCCGGGTGACTCCCCGGCACGGCAACCTGACCACGCTCGTGGAGCTGCCGGAGGCCGCCGACTTCGACACGGAGGTGGACCGTGGTGACACGCCCGCTCCCGCGACGTACGGCGCGGTGAGCCTGGCGGACGCAGTCGAGGGCCGGAGCGCCGAGCGGGACTTCGGCGAGCGGTCGGCGGACGACCTGCACATCATCTACACCGGCGGCACGACCGGCTACCCGAAGGGCGTGATGTGGCGTCACGAGGACTTCTGGCGGGTGCTCGGCGGTGGGATCGACTTCATGACCGGGGAGCGGCTGGAGGAGTACGACCAGTCGAAGAAGGCCGCCGCGGGGGAGAACACGCTGATCGGCCTGCCGCTGAGCCCGCTGATGCACGGCGGTGCGCAGGCCGCGCTGCTGATGCACCTGTTCGCAGGCACGCTCACCCTGCTGGCGCCGAGGTTCGACCCGGTCGAGGTCTGGGAGACCGTCGACCGGGAGCGGGTGCAGCTGATCTTCATGACCGGCGACGCGATGGCCCGGCCGCTGATCGAGGCCTACGAGGCCGGGGAGTACGACGGGTCGAGCCTGTTCGCGATCTCGAGCAGCGCCGCGATCTTCAGCAAGCCGGTCAAGGAACGCTGGATGGCGAGGTTCCCGAACGCCGTCTTCACCGACTCCGTCGGTGCCTCCGAGACCGGCTTCACCGGCACCGGGCTGCAGGACGCCGCCACGCTCGAGGACGAGGGCTGTGTGATCGGCCTGGGCGCCGAGGCGGTCGTGCTCGACGACGAGAACCGGATCCTCGACCCGGCGAAGGACGTAGGCGCGGTCGGCCGGCTGGCGCGTGCGAAGAGTGTCCCGATCGGCTACTACAAGGACCCGGAGCGGTCGGCGCGCACATTCATCGAGATCGACGGGGTGCGCTACTCGGTCCCGGGTGACTTCGCCCGGATCGAGGCGGACAGCCGGGTGCGGCTGCTCGGTCGGGGCTCGAACTGCATCAACACCGGGGGCGAGAAGGTCTATCCCGAAGAGGTCGAGTCGGCTCTGAAGAAGCATCCAGGGGTGTACGACGTGCTCGTGGTCGGCCTGCCCGACGAGAAGTTCGGAAGCGCCGTGGGAGCGGTCGTCCAGCCACGCGAGGGACACCTCGTCGAGCTCGACGACCTCCGCAGCTTTCTGCGGGCCAGTCTCTCGGGCTACAAGCTGCCCCGTCACCTGACCCTGGTGGCGGAGATCCCGCGCAGTGCGACCGGCAAGGCGAACTACCCGGTCGCCTCTGAGCTGGCCCGAGCCGGTCGGCCAGAGGTCCCCGTCTGATGCGCACCGCGCTCTGCGACCTGTTCGGCATCGAGTACCCGATCTTCGCGTTCACCCCCTCGGAGCACGTCGCCGCGGCGGTCTCCCGGGCCGGGGGACTCGGCATCCTGGGCGCCGTACGGTTCAACGACCCCTCCGAGCTCGACAGCGCGCTGACCTGGCTGGACCAGAACACCGAAGGCAAGCCGTACGGCGTCGACGTGGTGATGCCGATGAAGATCCCGACCGAGGGGCGGGCCGTCGACCTCAAGGCGATGATCCCCGAGGAGCACATCTCCTTCGTGGAGCGGACGCTGCTCGAGCTCGGCGTACCTCCGTTGCCCGGAGGCGAGGGCCGCGAGGGCGTGCTGGGCTGGCTGCACTCGGTCGCCCGGTCCCACGTCGACGTCGCGCTGAACCACCGCCCGGTGCTGATCGCCAACGCGCTCGGCTCACCCCCGGTCGACGTGATCGAGCAGGCGCACTCGCACGGTGTCAAGGTGGCTGCCCTGGCCGGCGCGGCCAAGCACGCTCGCTCGCATGTGAAGAACGGCGTCGACGTGGTCGTCGCCCAGGGGTACGAGGCCGGCGGCCACACCGGAGAGATCGCCTCGATGGTGTTGATCCCCGAGGTGGTGGACGCGGTCGGGCCCGACGTGCCCGTCCTCGGCGCCGGCGGCGTCGGCTCAGGTCGCCAGATCGCCGCCGCACTGGCCCTCGGCGCACAGGGCGTGTGGACCGGCTCGATGTGGCTGACCGTCGCGGAGTACGACCTGTCCTCGGGCACCGGCATCCGCGACGCGCTGCTCCGGGCCGGGTCCGGAGACACCGTGCGCACCCGGGTCTACACCGGCAAGCCGGCGCGGCTGCTGAAGACGAAGTGGACCGAGGCATGGGAAGCCGAGGACGCGCCCAGCCCGCTGCCGATGCCGCTGCAGAACCTGCTGGTCGCCGACGCGCACAACCGGATGAACCTCGGCGACGACCCTGACACGATCTCGATGCCCGCCGGCCAGATCGTCGGCAGGTTGAACCAGGTCCGCCCGGTCGCGGAGGTGATCGCGGATCTGCTCACCGAGTTCGACGAGGCTGTGGGGCGTCTGGAGA
>JBBSVL010000377.1:0-2704 GCA_038233595.1 Propionibacteriales bacterium
CCACCAGTGGACCTACGGGGTGGACGGCACGCTCCTCCATGCGGGACAACAGCCGTCGACCTTCGACCGGAGCTGCTTCGGCCTCAAGTCCGCGCACGTGCGCAGTGTGGCCGGCCTGCTCTTCCTCTGCCTGGCCACCGACCCGCCGCCGGACTTCGACGACTACGCGGCTCGGATCGACCCGTACCTGAAGCCGCACGAGCTGCGTCGTACCAAGGTCGCCGCGCAGATCGACATCGTCGAGGAGGGGAACTGGAAGCTGGTGATCGAGAACAACCGAGAGTGCTACCACTGCGAGAACGGCCACCCAGAGCTCGGCCGTTCACTGTTCCCCACCTACGGCTGCGACGAGGACACGGTGCCACCGCGACTGCGGCCGGCGTTCGACCGCTACGCGGCGGCCGACCAAGATCTGCGTGAAGTCTGTGAACAGCGTGCGCTTCCGTTCGCGTGCATCGAGGAGCTCTCGGGCCGGGCCACCGGCTTCCGGATCCAGCGCGAGCCGCTGGACGGGGCCGGGGAGTCGTTCACCCCCGACGGGGGTGCGGTGTGCCGTCGCCTTCTCGGCCGGCTCGACACCCCGCGCCTGGGCCGGCTCTCGATGCACCTGCAGCCGAATGCTTGGTTCCACTTCCTCTCCGACCACGCGGTCACCTTCTCGGTCCTGCCGCTGGCCGCGGACCGGACCCTGGTGCGCACCACCTGGCTGGTGCACGAGGACGCAGTGGAGGGTGAGGACTATGACCTCGCGGAGCTGACCCACGTGTGGCACCAGACCAACCTCCAGGACGGCTCCTTCGTGGCCCGCGCTCAGGCGGGCGTGAGCAACCCCGCCTACGAAGCTGGCCCCTACGCGCCCAGCGAGTACCAGGTCGACCTGTTCTGCACCTGGTACGTCGAACGGCTCCTCGAGCAGGTCGGACGGTGACCGCGGCCTACGCCCCCCTCGAACCGGCGCTGCTGGGGGACACCTTCGACGAGGAGCTGGTGTGCACCGCCGTCCTGCCGGTGACGCACGACGTGGCGACCTTCGTGCTCACGTCACCGGAGGGCCGGCTCTTTGGCTTCCGACCCGGCCAGTACCTCACGGTCTCCGTCGATGCGTCCGGTGTGCGCCTGGAACGGTGCTACACGATCTCCTCGGCGCCGACCCGGCCGGAGTCGCTCGCGATCACGGTGAAGCGAACGCCCGGCGGCCTGATGTCGAACTGGCTCCACGACCACCTGGGGGTCGGCGCACGCGTCCGGGTCACCGGCCCGCTAGGTGACTTCACCCTGGACGCCCACCCCGCGACCCGCCACCTGTTCCTCTCTGCCGGGAGCGGGGTCACGCCGATGATGTCGATGGCCCGGACGCTCCACGACCTGTCCGAACCCCACGACGTCGTGTTCGTGCACAGCGCACGGTCCCCAGCGGACATCGTGTTCCGTAGCGAGCTTGAGGAGATGCACGCCTCCGCATCCGGTATCGCGGTCGCCACGATCTGCGAGACCGATCCCGGCGACCCGACCTGGTGCGGTGCGCTCGGCCGGCTGACGCGAACGATGCTCGAACGGCTGGTTCCCGACCTGCACGAGCGGGAGATTTTCGTGTGCGGGCCCCCGCCCTACCTGGAGTCAGTCCACGCCCTGCTCGACGCGGCGGGTGTCGACCTCACGAGAATCCACCGGGAGAGCTTCGTTCTCGGCTCCCAGGGAGCCCCTGCTGGTCTCCCGCCTCCCGATGCCGCACAAACCGGGGTCGCGTCGTACTCCGTGGAGCTGCGACGCAGCGGCCGGACCATCGCCTGCGATGGTCGCACGACGGTGCTCCAGGCGGCCGCGCAAGCGGGCATCACACTGCCCTCCTCATGCGGCGAGGGAGTCTGCGGCACCTGCAAGACCACGCTCCTGGCGGGCACGGTCAGCATGCAGCACGGCGGCGGCATCCGCCCCCGGGAGATCGCGCAGAAGCAAGTGCTGCTGTGCTCCTCGCGACCGCTCGAGGACCTGGTCGTCGATGCCTGATGGCCACGACTGCGGACGTCGTCGTCGTCGGTGCCGGAGTGATCGGCTGTTCGGTGGCGTGGGAGCCGGCTCGGTCCGATCTGGATGTCGTGGTCCTGAGAGGCCTGGGCAGACCACCACTCGAACATGAGGAGAGGCGTCTCGGTAGGTACTGACATGCAGTTTCAGGTGCCGATCTCGGTGGACGTCAAGGCACTCAACGCGGCGCCTGGCCCGAGCGCAGGCCAGCATGAGGAAGACCGGGTTGCCGGCCGCGTTGGTCTTCGACTCCGCCAACGTCCGCTATGTGGCCTGTGACGGCCAGTTCCTCGTGGCCAATCTGCACTGTTCCTACAGGTGGGCCCTTGTCTTCGCCGAACACGACCCGATCTTGTGGGACTTCGCCGACCAGATGCACATGAGTCGATCGCGCTGGGGTGGTGAGATTCGGGAGGCGTCTACTTTCACTTTCTTCGGGTCCGGGCCAAACAGCCGGCGTGACGCAGCATCGGCTGTCGCCGAAGTGATCTCTGTGCTGAAGGAGCGAGGGCTGCAGCACGAGCGCCTCGGTGTGGATCGCAGCGAGTCGGTGCTGTCGTTCCGACCATCTGACGCCGGGCAAGACCGAGAACGAGCTGTGGGCGCAGCTTGCCCACGAGACCTTCTCCCACGGCTCGCTCTATGCCGAAGCCAGGTTGCTCTGCTCCGCTCCCAGAAC
>JBBSVL010000378.1:0-2699 GCA_038233595.1 Propionibacteriales bacterium
CGGTAACCCGCACAGGCAACCAAGCCTAGTGAGCCTCGCCACCCAGGGTTCCCGACCCGGGAGGTGTTGATCTGCGCCGAACGGGTACTGCACCGGCTCCCACCTCCGACCTCGAGGAGCCAGCGCAGATGGCCGACGACGACACCGAGAGCACCGACCAGCAGGACGACCACAACATCCACGTCGGCGACAGCGGCGGTGACGGCCGACCGGTCGTGCTGATCCACGGGTGGCCGCTGACCTCCGCATCGTGGTCCGAGCAGATCCCGGCGCTCAAGGAGGCCGGCTACCGGGTGGTGGCCTACGACCGCCGCGGGTTCGGGCAGTCCGACCCGGGCGACAGCTACGGGTACGACGCGCTGGCCGACGACCTGGACAACGTGCTGTCCGACCTCGACCTGAACGAAGTGACCCTGGTGGGGTTCTCGATGGGTGGCGGTGAGGTTGCCCGCTACGCCGCGAAGCACGGCCAGGACCGTCTGCACAGCGTCGTCTTCGCCTCCGCCGTCCCGCCGTTCATGCTGCAGTCCGAGGACAACCCGGACGGCCCGTTGACCGAGGACGCCGCGGGCGAGATGCGCAGTGGGCTCGAGGAGGACCGGGACTCGTTCTTCGACACCTTCACCACCGCGTTCTACTCCGCCGGCGAGGAGCTCAAGGTGACCGAGGAGCAGCGTCAGGAGGCGATCGCGATGGCCAAGGCGTCCGACCAGGATGCTGCTCTGGGGTGCATGGACGCGTTCGGCACGACCGACTTCCGAGGCGACCTGCCCAAGATCACGGTCCCGACCCTGGTCATTCACGGCGACTCCGACGGGACCGTCCCGGTCGAGGGGTCCGGCAAGCGCACGCACGAAGCCATCGAGGACAGTGAGCTCGTCGTCATCGAGGGCGGACCACACGGCTGCAACGTCAGCCACGCCAAGGAGTTCAACGCCGCCCTGCTCGACTTCCTGAAGAAGTAGGAGAGGCCACGTGACGTCGGGAACCGGAGCAGTACGACGAGGGCTGGTCGCAGGGGCAGTCGGTACGACCGTGCTCAACGCTGTGACGTACCTCGACATGGTGGTGCGAGGTCGCCCCTCGAGCGACCTGCCGCGACAGACCGTGGAGCGTGGTCTGGACCGTCTGGACCTCGAGCTCTCCGGAAGCTCCGAGGAGAGGGCCGACCGTGCCACCGCGCTGGGGGCGATGTCCGGGATCGCGGCTGGTCTCGGCGTCGGCCTCGCCGTCTCGTCGGGGAGGGCCATGGGTCTACGGCTCTCGCCGTTGGCCGGTGGCGTCGTCACTGCGGCAGCCGCGATGACCGCCACCAGCGGCCCCGCGGCCGTGCTCGGGGTGACCAACCTGAAGGCATGGACTGTCGAGGAGTGGGCGGCAGACACCCTTCCGCACCTGGCGTACGGCGTCGTCACCCACCATGTCGTGCGCGGGCTCGAGCGGCGGGACCCCGGTCTGGCCCAACCCACACGTCCCTCGGTCGGGCTGGTGACGAGGTCACTGCTCCTGGGGGTGGCGACGGGGTGCCGCAGCTCGCTGGGTCTGGTGGCGGCAGCGTCCTCGGCCCCCAGGTCGCCACGCTCGCGTCGTGCCGGTGTGATGCGTGCGGCCGCTGCGTTGGCCGTGGCCGGCGAGCTGGTTGGCGACAAGCTGCCGCAGACCCCGAGCCGGCTGGAGCGCACAGGTCTGGGGGCACGGTTCCTCTCGGCGACGGTGGGCGGCACGGCGCTTGCGTCCCGCGAGAACGCGGTTGCCGACCTTCCGGTCGCCGCGGCCGCCGTGGGCGCGGCGGTGGGAGCCATCGCCGGTGCCGCGTGGCGCGAAGCCACCGTGGCACGCCCCGTCCAGGCCGCTCTGGTCGAGGACGTCGTCGCCCTCGCGCTGGCCGGCGCGGCCTGCAGGAGGAGCTGAGCGGTCCGAACCCACGTCGTCGAGCGTTCCGGAGTCTCTGGGTCTGATACCCCCACGGGGTATAGTTGGAGCATGGTCCGGGACGCCGTACAGCACACCGAACCCGGTCTCAGCACGGATCCAGCGGACGGGTACACCTGCCCGATGCACCCCGAGATCAGCCAGCCCGGTCCGGGCGCCTGCCCGATCTGCGGGATGGCGCTCGAACCGGTGTCGGTGAGCGCCAGCACCGGCCCCAACGCCGAGCTGGTGGACATGAGCCGCCGGTTCTGGGTGGCCCTGCTGCTGTCGGTCCCGGTCGTAGCGCTGGAGATGGGCAGCCACCTGTTCCCGGCCCTGCACCGGGTCGTGTCGCCGTCCGCCTCGACCTGGATCCAGCTCGTTCTGGCCACTCCGGTGGTGCTCTGGGCGGGCCGCCCGTTCTTCACCCGCGGCTGGGTGTCGCTGCGTACCATGAAGCTGAACATGTTCACCCTGATCGCGATGGGCACCGGCGTTGCCTGGTTGTTCAGTGTGGTCGCCACCCTGGCTCCGGGGATCTTTCCCGACTCGTTCCGGATGAACGGCACCGTCGACGTCTACTTCGAGCCCGCAGCCGTCATCACGGTTCTCGTGCTGCTGGGCCAGGTGCTCGAGCTTCGGGCCCCCGAGCAGACCTCCGGCGCGATCCGGGCGCTCCTGGACCTGACCCCGAAGAAGGCCCACCGCGTCACCGCGGACGGCGCCGAGGAAGACGTCGCCCTGGAGCTGGTGCAGCTCGGTGACCGGCTCCGGGTGCGTCCCGGCGA
>JBBSVL010000379.1:0-2688 GCA_038233595.1 Propionibacteriales bacterium
CAGCTGATCGTCTTCGTGCTGATCACCCTCCTCGGGGTGTCCTACGTCGGGGCGCGCTACGCCCGGCTGGACCGGCTGATCCACGCCACGTCATACAACGTCAACGCGCAGTTCACCGACTCCGGCGGCATCTTCAAGGGCGCCGAGGTGACCTACCGCGGCGTGCACATCGGCCAGGTCAGCCAGCTGAAGCTGACCCGCACCGGTGTCGACGTGGTGATGGCGATCGACAACGGCACCAGCAAGATCCCGGCGAAGTCCAAGGCCCTGGTCGGTAACAAGTCGGCAGTGGGGGAGCAGTACATCGAGCTCCAGCCGCAGAGCGACTCGGGACCCTATCTCAAGAGCGGCTCGACGATCCCGAAGGCAGACACCGCCATCCCGATCTCCACCACGACGCTGCTGACGAACCTCGACAACACGGTCAACTCGGTACCGCAGGGTGACCTGCGCACGGTGGTCTCCGAGCTGGGGGCCGCGTTCAAGGGGGCCGGCCCCAGCCTGAGCCAGATCATCGACACCTCGAACGCCTTCATCAAGGAGGCCGACCGCAACTACGACGTGACGAGCGCGCTGATCAAGGACTCCAACACCGTGCTGCAGACCCAGTCGGACAAGGCATCGGCGATCCGCAGCTTCGCCAAGAACCTGTCCCTGTTCAGCGGCACGTTGGCCGGCTCGGACGCCGACCTCCGCAAGCTGATCGACAACGGCGGAGCGACGGCTACCCAGCTGCGCACCTTCCTGGAGCAGTACGGCGTCGACCTCGGCCAGCTGCTCAACAACCTGGTCACCACCGGCCGGGTCATGGTCAAGCACCTCAACGGCATCGAGCAGACGCTGGTGGTCTTCCCGCACATCGTGGAGGGTGGCTACAGCGCCGTAGGCAAGGGACCGGACGGCCACTACGACGCCCAGTTCGGGTTGATCCTGACCCAGAATGCCGTCTGCGAGGCCGGCTACGACCACAACCAGCGTGACCCGAACACCCAGCGGGGCGACCTCCCGATGGACACCAAGGCAGGCTGCACCGAGCCGGCGAGCATGTCCAACGCCCGCGGCTCGCAGAACGCAGCCAACAACCGGGCTCCTGTGGTCGCGACGTACGATCACAGCACGGGCAAGGTCACCTGGACCAACAAAGCGCCCGGCGCAAACGTCACCTACACGGGCGGCGCGCAGAGGACCTTCGGCAAGGACTCATGGAAGTGGTTGCTGCTCCAGCCCGTGGCAGGGTCGGAGGAGTAGTTCTTGGACGAGGCAGACGATGCCGGGATCGAGATCGATCCGGGGCATCACGACAACGACGCGCGCGCCCGCGGTCCGCGTCTGGGACCAAGCGTCCGGGTGGTGCTGACGGCTGTGCTCGTCGTGCTCCTGGCGCTGAGCGTGACCTTCGCGGTGGTGATGGTCCGCCAGCACAACCAGGACCAGGCGGCCATCACCGACCGCAATGATGCGCTCGACGTCGCCCAGCAGTTCACCCTGCGCCTGGACGCGATCGACTACAAGAACCTCGACCAGTACTCCAAACAGGTCTCGGCGCTGCTGACCGACAAGATGAAGGCCGACTTCGCCAAGAACTTCACGGGCTTCCAGCAGGCCTTCAAGCAGATCCAGTTCACCAGCAAGGGAACCGTCCTGGCTGCCGGCATCCAGGACATCGACGCGGACTCGGGGACGGTACTGGTCATCCACGACGTGGCCGTCAAGAGCAAGGGGTGCGTGCAGCCGCCGTACAAGCGGATGTCGGTCGACCTGCGCAAGATCAAGGGCAAGTGGCTGGTCGACAACTTCAAGGAAGACGTGCCCGGATGTCAGGGGTGAGCCCAAGGACCAGTGGGGTGTCCTGGTACGACCTCCTGGGGGTCTCGCGCGACGCGAGCACCCAGGAGATCAAGCGTGCCTGGCGCGACGCCACGGACAAGTTCGAGCCCGGCTCGGGCACCGGCCAGTTCCGGCTGTTCAACGAGGCCGCGGACGTGCTGCTCGACCCGACAAGGCGGGCGGCGTACGACGAGGAGCTCGGCGCACCTGCCGGGTCGGCCCCGGTCGCCGTCGCGCCCGAGCCGACCCTGGAACCAGTGCCTGCCGTGGTCCTGGACAAGGAGACCGCGTCGACCGGGAGTGGGTCCGCCTCGGTCGGACACTCGGACAGCTCGGCTCCGGCCTGGCTGATGAGCCTGGCGATGGTCCTCGTGATGGCCCTGCTCGCCGTACTCACTGTCGGTGCGCTCGGTGTCGGTGGCTACTTCTGGCACCAGCACCGCACCGACAACCAGGCGCAGGACGCTGGACAGGAGGCGACTGCCGCCGCGGAGCGGGCGCTCCCGGTGATCTTGTCCTACGACTACCGACACCTCGCGGCCGACCGTGACCACGCCGCCCAGTTCCTGACTCCCAGGTACAAGAAGGAGTACACCGCCACCTTCGACAAGCTGATCGAGTCGACCGGGACGACCCCGGGGCCGGCCGAGCAGACGAAGGCGGTGGTCACGGCGACCGTGGAGAACATCGGCGTGGTCCGCGCCGAGCCGGGCCAGGTGCGGGTGATCGCCTTCCTGAACCAGAGCACGACCAAGGCCGGCGGCACGCCGCAGCTCTCGCTGAACCGGCTCACGGTGTCGATGACGCGGTCCGGGAACAGCTGGCTGGTCGAGAACATCAGCAGCTACTGAGCGGGTCGGG
>JBBSVL010000380.1:0-2686 GCA_038233595.1 Propionibacteriales bacterium
CGGCCCCGGCAGCCGCCTCCGGTGCGCGTTGAGCCTCTGCCAGGCCCGCCAGGTCAGGCGCGAGGAAGGTCGGGCGGTGCGGCTCCGGAGCGGCGACCAGCTCTGCCAGACCGGTGACCCCGGTCAGCACCAGCAGGCTGTCCCAGCCCACGTTGCGCGCACCTGCGATGTCGGTGTCCAGACGATCACCCACGAGCAACGGTCGTTGACCGCCGACCCGGCGCAACGTCTCCTGGAACAATGGCGGTTGCGGTTTGCCCGCCACCACAGGCTCATGACCCGAGTAGTCGGCGACCAGTCGGACCAGGGTGCCGTTTCCCGGGCCAGGCCCGTTCGCTGTCGGGAGGGTCATGTCGGTGTTGGACGCCACCCACGGCAGGCCGTCTCGCACCAGCATGGCTCCGGCGACGACCTGTCGCCAGGGCGTGTCGGGGCTGTAGCCCTGGGCGACCGCCACGGGCCTCGGATCGGACTCTGGATCCGTCACCGGCACCAGACCACGCTCCGCTAACGCCACGGCAAGGCCTTCCCCGCCGAGAAGGAACACTGTGCTGCCGTGCGGAAGCAGGTCGGCGAGCAGTCGCGCAGCGGCCTGGGCGGAGGTGACCACATCGCTCACGGCGGTCTCGATGCCAAGTCGGGCCAGATGCTTCGCGACCGCGTCCGGCGTCCGAGCGGCGTTGTTGGTGACGTAGGCCAGGTGCATCCCGTCCTTCCGCGCCGCGGCCAGGTGCTGCGGCGCACCCGGGACTGCCTCGGCCCCCACGTAGACCACGCCGTCGAGATCGAGGACGCAGGTGTCGTAGGCCTGACTCAGCGGGAGCGCACAGGTCTTCAGCACCGGCCGATCCTCGCACGACGTGGCTCAGGACCTCGCGGCCACCGGCGATGCGCGTGCGATGCGTCGTCCCCCGAGCATCTCGATCTCGACGCGGCTGCCGGTCGTGGCGCCGGCACGGTAGTGCCTGCGTCGCAGCGCGC
Source organism: Propionibacteriales bacterium (assembly GCA_038233595.1). GTDB lineage: Bacteria > Actinomycetota > Actinomycetes > Propionibacteriales > Nocardioidaceae > Marmoricola. The sequence goes on from JBBSVL010000380.1 coordinate 982, forward strand.
CGTCGACCTCTACCACGTCACCCGTGCGCCAGACCGCGGCCCGCCGACGGGTCGGGCTGCTCCAGGCGGTGCAGTCCACCCAGTCCGACTTCTGCCGGGACCCGCGGGTCATCACCGTCGGCGCTCTAGCGATCACGACCCGGAAGCTGACGATGTCCGCCCCACTCGGCAATGTGCGCTGCGTGGGGTCTGACCCGACCCGACCTCTGATCCGCACCTGGTTCGCGGCCGCCGGATCGGCGCTCTCCTCCATCTTGGTCTCCTCCATCTCACTCATGGAGACAGCCTCCCGGAGGGCGCGGACGCAGCGACATGCTCACGGCAAGGCTGTGGACGAGCAGGCACGCTCAGCGCCCTGTGGACTCCAGACGTACTTTCCGGGCTCAGTCCCGCTCGAGCTCGCTGGCCCGCTCCGCCGCGTCGGTGATCTCCTCACCGTCGATCGCCTCGGTGCGATGGAACCACGCGAGTGCGTCCTGCCGTCGGCCGGCAGCCACGAGGGTGTCGGCGTAGGCGTACCGCAACCGCACCACCCAAGCCGAGCGTGACTTCGAGGTCAACGGCGCCAGCTCGAGAGTGCGCAGCGCCGCATCCAGCTCGCCACGGTCTCTTCTGGCACCTGCTTCCACGATGGTGAGCTCGGCCTGCAGGTCCGAGCTGAGCCCCTCCCTGGACACCTTGCGGACCAGGTCAAGAGCACGATCCGGTCGCCCCAGCGCACGCTCGCAGTCGGCCATGATCGCGACGTAGTCCTGCACTCCGTTCATCCGCTTCGCCGCCCGCAGCTCGGTCAACGCCTCGCCGTACTCCCCTGCGGCGTACGCCGCCTCGCCGACGGCCTCACGCACCACCGCGAGTCGACTGGCCCGGGCGCGTGCGGCGAGGGTGTGCTGGTAAGCGGTCGCCGGATCGTCCTCGATCAGCACACCGGCCGCGGCCAGGTGTCGGGCGACCCGCTGCCCGAGCTTCTCGGGGAGGCTGCGCAGCTGGGCCAGCACCGAGCGATCCAGCTCTTGACCGGTGATGTTCTCCGGAATCGGCGGCCCGTCATAGCGCGCCTGCGCCTCGGTGCGCTCTTCAGGCGTCATGTCGGCCCGACGGTCTCGCGAGTCGCGGCCGCCGCGCTGGGGTGACTCGCTGCGACGCTCGGAGCTCCTGCCGGTGGGACGGCCGGCTGTCCTGCCCGTGGGCTTGCCACGCGCCTGACCGGACCGTGCCTCTGTGCCTCGGCGATCGCGACCGCCGGATCCACGCTCCTGCGCCATGTCGACGCTCCTCCCGCGGCACCTGCCGCACTCGCTTCGCACATTCTGCCGCGCAACCTGCTCGGACGCCTCAGGGTGCCCCTCCCGGACATAGCAGTAGGGGCCACCCGAAGGTGGCCCCTACCTAAAAGAATGTCCGGCGACGTCCTACTCTCCCACAACCTCCCGGTTGCAGTACCATCGGCGCTGAAAGGCTTAACTTCCGGGTTCGGAATGGAGCCGGGTGTTTCCCTATCGCTATGGCCGCCGAAACTCTATTGAGTTAGATCCGGCTCTAAACCTGAACTAACAGGTTTGAGCCCCGACCGTAACTCGGGAACCACACAGTGGACGCGCAACATCTTTGAGGGACAAGCCCTCGGCCTATTAGTACCGGTCGGCTAGGCATTACTGCTGTACACCTCCGGCCTATCAACCCAGTCGTCTACTGGGGGCCTTAC